>JAUQWR010000834.1 GCA_030835065.1 Candidatus Kapaibacterium sp. | reverse complement strand
TAATATTGATGCAACATGTGTTGCCAGCCTTCCGACTGTCTTGCCTGTTGCGTCAACTACCCACCAATCACGCTTTACGTCTTCTTTGCGCATTGATTTTGTAAATTTTGCAGAGGTTTCCACCTTGCTCTCCTTGCTATTTCAAATATCACAATTAATACAGTCTGCAAAATTACTTCAATTTTCTCTTTTTTCAAAATTTTTTTTATTTTCTAATATCATGAATTTATTTAATTTCTACTATTTATTATCCTTTTTTTGCCTTTCGTCTCGCTTTTTTCTATAAATTTGCATTTTATTGTTTGTTTGTTTTCGATGGTATTTATATGAAACATGCAAAACTTTTTTTGGCTTTTTCTGCCTTCTTGTTGCCTTTTATTATCTATATTTTTACTCTAGCCCCTAGCGTAGGTTTTACTGATGCTGGCGAGCTTGCCGCTTCTGCCTTAACTTTAGGCATTGCTCATCCCTCGGGATATCCTCTTTTTATTATCTTAGCTCACCTTTGGGCTGCTCTTCCATTTTCTGCTTCTAAAATTTACCAAATGAACCTTTTTTCGGCTTTTATTACTGCCGCGTCGGTTCCTTTTTTCTTTCTTTCGATTTTTAATATTTTAAAATTTATTTCTTTAAAAAAATCTCAAGATTTATCTATTTCCGATAAAAAATTCAAAAAAAAATCTAATTTAATCAAACATGATTTTCTTTCTTTTGACTATAATGAAAATGCCTTTGCTATTATTGCTTTTGCGATAAGCCTTGCTTATGCCTTTGCGGCTTTGGTTTGGCAGCAAGCAAATTCTATCGAAGTATATTCGCTTCATCTTCTTTTGCTTAATATAACAATTTTTGCTGCACTCAAATCCGCCCTTTTTGGCGACAAAAAATGGGATTATGCTGCTGCTCTATTTTTAGGGCTTTGCTTTGCCAATCATCTTACTACTATTTTGCTTGTTCCTGCTTTGTTATATTTATATTTCACACCAAATGGCAAATTTGATTTTTCTAAAAATCGTTTTAAAAACTTTGCTTTGCTCATAATTCCAATTTTTATCGGACTTAGCTTGTATCTCTACCTACCGATTAGAGCTTCAATGCAGCCGGATTTTAATTGGGGTTACGTTAGCAGAAACTGGGATAAATTCATTTATCATGCCAGCGGCAAGCAGTATCAAATATGGATGCAAGAAGGTTCCGCTGTTTGGGGCAAAAATCTTGGCATTTTCTTTAGTTTAATTTGGGAACAGCTTCTTTTTATATTTATTTTACCCTCGATTGCTGCTTTCAGCTTATTTAATCTATCTGGCAAAAAACCTTTTTGGCTTTTAATGACTTTACTTGGTCCGATTTTTACGCCTTTCTACTTGATTTATAAACTCGAAAAAAGAATTTTCTACTTCTTTTTGATTTTGGCTATATTTTGTATTGCTTATTCTATGAACTATTCAATACATGATATATCTTCTTACTTTCTTGCAGCTTATATGTCTATAATTGCAATTTTCGGAATTTCTTCTATTGCTCTATCAAAATATAAACTTAGCACTTTATGCCTGATTCTAATTATTCCACTATTTTCGCTTGCTTATAATTATTCTTCGAGCGACGTGAGTGATGATTATACTGTCCAAGAATATACCAAAATATTGGTTGATAATTTAGAACCTAATGCAATTATTCTTTCTGCTCAGTGGGACTATTGGGTTTCGCCTTTCTGGTATTACCAAAAGATAGAAAATTATAGGAAAGATATAGTCTTAGTTGAAAAGGAATTAATGCGTCGCACTTGGTATCCATATCAATTTACAAAATGGTATCCTGATATTGCAAAAAAAAGTGAAACTGAATTGGCTCTTTTCTTGCCCCACCTCGAGAATTTTGAAGAGGATAAGCCTTATGATAATATAGCTATTCAATCTACTTACCTTAATTATATGAATAGTTTTATCGATAGAAATATTGACAAGCATCCTATTTACATTACATACGATGTATTGCAGTCAGATCCGGGTATTGGCGAAAAATACAATAAAATCCCACATGGTTTTGCTCTAAAACTGACAAAGGACACAAATTATGTACAGCCCAAATTGCATAAAATTAATATTGATAAATTCATTTCGTCTTTGAAGGGCAAAAAAGGGCATTTGTATGATGGAATTGCAATGACTGCTGCTGCAAATTTAATGAATATTGCTCGTTATGCTGAATTTAATAACGACAGCAAAACTGCTGAATCTGCAATGCAATTGGCTGATAGAATTAGAATTTTTAATAGTAAAAAATGATATTATGATAGAAAAAATACTTAAAATCGGAAATATTTCCGTAAAAAATGGCATTTTATTAGCACCAATGGAAGGTATTACTGACCTTCCATTTCGTGTTATGTGCAGAAAATATGGTTCAGACATTGTTTATTCTGAATTTATTGCTTCCGAAGCTTTAATCAGGGATGTAAGAAAATCTAAAGATAAAATTAGAATTTCCGACAGCGAACATCCTGTGGCAATACAAATTTTTGGTTCTAATCCGGCTGCAATGGCTGAATCAGCTCGTATTGCCGAAGAAGCCGGTGCCGATATTTTAGATATAAATTACGGATGTTGGGTCAAAAAAGTTGTTAATAATAATGCTGGTGCTGCTCTACTAAAAGATCCTCAATTAATGTTTGAAATCACAAAAGCATGTGTCGAAGCCGTTAAAATTCCTGTTACTGTCAAAACCAGACTTGGATGGGACAAAAATAGTATAATAATAAATGAAGTAGCAAAAATGCAAGAGCAGGCAGGTGCTCAAGCCATCACAGTTCATTGTCGCACTCGCGATATGGGCATGTCTGGCAAAGCCGATTGGTCTTATATTCCTGAAATTAAAAAAGGTATCAATATTCCATTAATATTGAATGGTGATATTCAAACTCCAGAAGATTCGCTTAATGCTCTAAGTACTGAAGGTGCTGATGCAGTTATGATAGGCAGATCTTGTGTTGGCAATCCTTTTATCTTTAAAAACTCTCATCAATTAATTGACTTAGGTATAGAACCAAAACTCCCGGATGCTAAAGAAAGAATTATTGCCTGCAAAGAACACCTTAGTTTATCTATCGATTACAGGCAAGACACTCGAGCTATTCTCGAATTTCGAAAACATTACTCCGGTTACTTACGTGGTTTGTTCAATGCCTCTCCTATTCGTCAAAAACTTGTAGCTTTGGAAACTAAAGAAGAAATTTTTGACATGTTGGATAAGTACTACGAATTTTTAGTTCTAGAGGATAGGCTGATGCCTCAAAATAATCCAGAAATTCCAAAAGTGACTTGTAGAAAAAGTTAATTTTTGCTCAAAGTAAATATCTTTAATGTTTTTGATATATTGAAACTTTACAAACTTCTTAGTCCCCTTTTTTACTTGATAATTAGGGGACTAAGTATTAGTTCTGTGTTGCACAGCATATAAGAACAACTCACACTATACAAAACACATCATGCATCTGATCCTAATAGAATAAACTAGTCCCAAACTTAATTAAAGTATT
>JAUQWR010000074.1 GCA_030835065.1 Candidatus Kapaibacterium sp. | reverse complement strand
TCAAATTAAAGACAAAGCAATCTTGAGATTGAATAATATTATTCCTATTGATAAACTCGTACACCTTGCCAGAGCTGATCATTGGGGCAGGCTCGATCCTGATGCTTTCAACAAAGTTTTTCCTGCTGGCGATTGGTTACTATCGCGCTATGAGGAGATTATTAACCGCAAAACTTTGCCGAAACCAATTCTTACTGGTGACTACCTTATTAATATTGGTATAAGCGAAGGCAAGCAAATGGGTAAGATTTTAAAGTCAGCTTATAGACTTCAGCTCGAAGGGAAATTTTCCTGCTTAGATGAAATTGATGCATGGCTGAAGACTTGCGTTCTAAAATAAAAAATTGAGGCTGCCAAATTAAGCAGCCTCATTTCCGCTGGTTCATCCTTTAAGGATGAATTGTACTTAAATTCTTTTTTGCTATTTTTCTTAATTCTATCTTTTCTTTGATTCTATCAACAATATAATACATCATCGGAACCACAAACACTGTAAGAATCAATGATGAAGTCAATCCACCAATCAATACCCAGCCTAATCCATTTTTCCATTCAGATCCGGCACCTTTTGCAATAGCAATTGGTATCATACCAATAACCATCGCAATTGTAGTCATCAATATTGGTTTTAACCTTTCCTTGCCTGCTTCAAGCAAAGCCTCTTTAGTTTTCAGCCCATCAGCTTTCAACTTATTTGTGAAATCCACTATAAGAATCCCATTTTTGGATACTAAGCCTAAGAGCATAATTATTCCCAACATTGTAAATATACTCATGGAGCTCATTGTAAGGTTGAGTGCAATTAAAGCACCTATTATAGCAACAGGAATAGAAAAGAACACAACAAAGGGATAAACGAAACTATCGTATAATGCAACCATTACCAAATAAACCAAAATCAAAGCTGCAAGCAATGCTATCCCTAATGCTGCAAATGATTCGCTTTGTTTTTCGACATCTCCGCCCCACTTTACTTCTACTCCCTTTGGCATTGGATTATTTGCGAGTTCTTTATTAATCCTCTCAGCTAATTTTCCATTTGTAATGCCAAGTATATTAGACTTTACTGTAATTGATGCTCTTCTATTTTTTCTTTCGAGCATAGATGGACCGCTATTTTGCTTAATATCAGCGAATTGCGATAGATATATCAGCTTGCCTTGGTTATTTACAAATGATATTTTTGCTACGTCTTCTGCATTTTTCTTGTCGAAATCATCTAACTTGATATTGATATCATATTCATTATTCTTGTCTCTAAATTTCGAGTCCGTATTTCCACTATAAGAATTTTGCAGTGTAGCGCCAACAGTAGCTAAATTCAATCCAAATTGTGCCATTAAATCTCTATTGATATCGACAGATATTTCAGGATTGCCATCTTCTACACTAACTGTAACATCAGTAGCACCATCCATACCTGCTATCATATGTTTTAGTTTCTGTGCCGATTCCATCAGCAATTTGCTATCTTCACTATTGATGATAATTTGAATAGGCTCATCAGTACCACCCATGCCTACTACATTTGATTTTATTTGTACACCCGACTGCATTGCTTCAATCTGCTTTCTAAGGTCGAGCATTATATCTTCTGTATTTCTGCTTCTATTTTTTAAATCAACAAGCTCTACACTCAATTCTGATTTATTTTCCGAGCCATTTGCAAATAAAGACGACAAACCACTTGTAGATGCACCACCGACATTTGAATACACACTCTTTACATCTTTCTGCGAAAGCAGGAATGTTTCAATTTCCCTCGTTTTCAAATTTGTCTCCGATATAGTCAGGCTTTTGTCAAATTCGAACTTCATTAGGAATTTGCCTTTATCACCTCTAGCAACCATTTCCTGCCCAAGAATTCCCATGCTCATTATTATGCCTGTAACAACGAAAAGTAGCATAACAATACCGCTTGTAATCAGTTTATGGCTTAACACCCAATTTAATGCTTTTGTATAAATATTGTTAACTTGCTTGAGAGCTTCTTCGAACCAAATCAAAGGTCTCTGGAATACATTTTTTCTATCCAATTTATTTAACTTGCTAAATCTAGAAGCCAAAAATGGAGTTAATGTAAATGATACGAGAAGACTCATCATAGTTGAAGCAACAATTGTCAATGAATATTGCCTTAATATATCTCCAATCACATTATCAATAAGTGCAATCGGTGCAAATACAACGACATCAACAAGTGTGATAGCCAAAGCAGAAAAACCAATTTCCTGCCTGCCTTCGATAGCAGCACGCACTTTGTTTTTCCCCATAGTCAAATGCCTGTGAATGTTTTCAAGCACTACGATCGAATCGTCCACCAATATTCCTATCACAAGCGACATAGCCAATAGTGTCATCAAATTCAACGAATATCCCATGAAATACATGAAAATAAAAGTTGAAATCAAAGAAGTTGGGATAGAAACCAATACTATTAATGAATCTCTAAAGCTATGTAGAAATAGCAACATAACCAAGGCTACCAAAATAATTGCCAATCCAAGATCGAATACCACAGCATTAGCTGCTTCCATTGTAAAAATTGATGTATCTTCGGCTATTTGCACTTTTAGATTATTTCCAGCATATTTTTGTTCAAGATTTTCTAACTTTGACTTTACCATTTTGCTTATTTCGACAGCATTGGCATCGCTTTGTTTCTTGATCATTATTCCAACACCATCAACTCCATTTAGCCTGTTGATGCTTGATATCTCTTTTGTACCATCAATAATTTCTGCTACTTGGCTTAGTTTTATTACTCCTGCTCCGGGAACTGTAGCTACCGCTAAATTATTAAGCTGATCAAGTGAATTAAACTTACCAGTAAGCCTTACAGTATTTTGTTCGGACTGGCTCTTCACCTTGCCTGTAGGGAAATCCAGATTAGCATTGTTAATAGTTTGAGTAACTTGCAAAATAGAAATTCCATAGTAGTTTAGCTTGTTTTTATCTATTTTTACTTGAATTTCTCTTTCTCTACCGCCAATAACATTAATCTGCCCAATTCCAGGAATTTGTTGCAATTGAGGAACAATTTCATTTTTCACCAAATCGTAAAAATCCTCTCCTTTCAAATTTGAAGTAGCAGTCATCTGCATAATAGGCATATCGCTAGGAGAAATTTTTAACACACTCGATGCTTTTGTAGCTTCGGGTAGTAATCTTTTTATATTATTAATTTTTCTTTGGGCTTCTTGTTCTTTCTCGTCTATATCAGTATCAGCAGAAAACTCTGCCATTACTACTGAGTAACTTTCATAAGATTGCGACACAATGGTTTTTAGTCCATCTAATTCGGACACAACATCTTCAACTTTTTTAGTTACAGATTGCTCAACTTCGTTTGGAGCAGCTCCGGGATATGGAGTAGTAACAATCAATGTAGGAATTGAAAAATTAGGCATTAGTTCATAATTTAATTTAGTAAATGCAAACAAACCGCCCAAAATCAAAACTGCAAACATCACAAATAAGAGTGCAGGTCTTTTTATTATTAATTCTGTAAATGTCATCTTTATTCAATTAATTATTTAACATTTTTCTTAACTATACTAATCTTTGAGCCATTTCGAAGGTTTATCATACCACTATAAATAATTTCATCACTTTCTCTAAGCCCTTCTAATATCTGAACTTCAGATGCCATATTCGAACCGATTTTGACGTTTCTCAATTCTGCTCTACCGTTATTAGCAACATATACTTGAGCATTTTTGTAAGATCCAATTATTGCCGAGCTTGGAATAAAAATTGATTTTCCATTAGTCTGATTATTAATAGCTACACTACCATACATACCAGCTTTTATTTCTGATTTAGGATTTGCCATTTTAATCTTTACTATATAATTATGCGAAGCATCTGCGGAAGGCGAAATAAATTCTATACGTCCAAAATAATCCTTATCTTTGAATACATTAGAATTAATTTTTACACTCGAATTTTGTTTGATATTTACTATTTCTGATTCAGGCACTAATATTGTCAAATTCAATGAGGATATATCAGTAATTTTGCCTAAAATAGAATTCATACCAACCACTGCACCTTTCTCAACACTCTTAGAGCTGATAATCCCGGAAAAAGCTGCTTTCACTTTGCATTTTTCAATGTTTGTTTCGAGTTGTTTCAACTGAGATTCCGCAACTTTATAAGCCAAATATGCATTATCGATTTGAACCTGGCTAATGCCTTCTGCCGAAGCAGAATTCTTATATCTTTGATAGTTTTTATTGGCATTATCATAATTAGCTTTTGCCGAAATCAATTGAGCTTTTAGCAATTCATCATCAATTTGAACAAGTAACTTGCCTTGGCTTACAAAGTCTCCTTCTTTAAAATACACAGCTTTTGCTTCGCCCTGCATTTGAGGCATAATTACAATTTCTCTTACAGCTTCGAATGCACCACTATAAGTCTGCATATTGCCGGCTTCTTTGTATTCCACCAATTTTGTATTTACTAATACAGACTTATCTACTTCAGGTTTATATATTTTATTATCAACAATTCTCTTATTATTATATAATTTTATTGCAGAAGCACTTATTGCTATAACAATGAGAGCTGCTATTATCAATTTCTTTTTCATTTTATTCCTTTCAATTAATTGAGATTACCAGTTGATTTTTTTAGTTTCAATTCAGATATCTTTAGATTAATAATTGCATTAGTATAATTAGTACGAGCTCTGTTTAATTCGTCTTGTGATTGAAGTAAATCAGTAATCGAAGTCAAACCATTTTCGAATTCAATTCTCGAACTATTGTAAATTTCTTCAGCAAGTCTTAAGTTTCTTTTGTTGTTCTCTAATGAATTCAAATTTGACTTAACACCGTTGATTGCATCTGCAACTTCCTTGTCGGCATTTTTCCTCATCATTTCATAATTATTTTTGTTTATTTCTAAGTCAATTTCTTTTTGTTTAACTTTATAATATTTAGATAAGCCATCAAAAATTGGCACACTCAGTTTCAATGCCATATATGAACTGCTAAGCCATTCATCATTAATAGTTTTTAGAGGATTAAATTCACCATAATTACCATTTAGATTATATCCCAAAACTAAAGAGAGCGAAGGGTAATATTCGGATTTTGCAGCTTCCACCGATATTTCAGAGAGTTTTGTCAATTCATTTTGCAACTTCAGGTCTGTTCTGCTTATGTTATCATTAGTAATTTCAGAATTATAATTTTCATTTATTTCTTCAATATCTATCAATGCGGATTGTTCCATATTCAAAAGGAACTTAAGCATATTGAGATATTCCAATTTATTTAGTTCGAGATTAGTTTTTTCGTTATTCAAATTTTCAAGGCTAATGCTAATTCTTTTAAATGAATTTTTGCTTACAATCTCGTTGTCCTTCATCAATTTCATAGCTTCTGCAGTTTTAGATAAACTTTTGATATTATCATCAAGCATTTTAATATTTTGCTTATAAGTTTGAATAATATAATAAGTTGCAGAAATATTGTAAGTCAAATTTTCTTTCGCTAATAAATATTGAAAATTAGCCACGTTCAAATAAGAATTAGCAGCTTTCAAACCCTGAAAAATACTCTGGTTGTATAAATTCATTTGCACATTAAATGCAGCACTGCTAGACTGAGCTTGCGAAAATTGCAATTTTTTGTATTGCCCTTTTTGTCCACCAAAAGCCGAAGCATCAATCAATTGCGAAGGACTTTCAAAATAGTATTGATACTGCCCGATTAAATCAATTCTGGGGTAAAGTCCGCTTCTTGCCTCACCAATTTTCGATTCTGCCGATTCAATCTCTTTATTTTTATTAATAATCTCGATATTGTTTTTTTGCGCCATTTCGATGCAGTCTTCCAAACTTAGAATTTTTTGCGACCATGCAGGAATTGAAAACGCAATTAGCAAAATCATCCACAAAACCTTTTTTGCCATCCAGAAACCCTTTATTTTAATGTTTAATTATATTGTTATATATTATTGATAAATAATATTGTTTAACATTTTTGTTAATCGCACTTAAAAAAAAACTCAAAATGAGTTTTCAGTATTGACGATATTGTTTAACAATATTGTTAACTTTTCGATTTAATTTTTTCTTTGAAGCATTACGTTTAGAATAATCTCTTTTCTATCCATGATAAACTGCTTATATTCATCATCAGAGTAATTAAAAATATTAGAAATAATTTTTTTAGAAATCAATGGATAATGCATCAGGCTCATTAGATTGATCAAAAATTGCTTGGAATTTTTATGCGCCAGATTATTTTGTTTAATTAGTTTTTCAATTTCTTCGAGCAATTGATTGAAGAATGGAGCTATATGACGTTCGTGCAACAGACGGGAATTTTCATTATTAGTCACTTCGTTTATAATAAAAGCTTGCATATAAGGGTAGTCGATAAATCTATCGATCATATAATCGATAGTACTTTTTATTTTGTCTTCAAGGCTCATATTAGAAGTCAAAACTTTTATCATAACTTGATGTGAATCGATCATCGCTTCTTCTAATATAACAAGCAAAAGCCTCTCTCTATTGCGAAAGTAATAGTGCAAAAGTGCTCGGTTCACACCTGCTTCATCAGCAATCTCTTGCATATTAGCATGGATTTTGCCTTGCGAAAAAAACACTTTCTTGGCTGCTTCTTTTATCAGCTTCTCGGTTTCACTATCCGTATTATGCGACATATAATCAATTTACAAAGTTTAACATTTTTGTTAAACAAAAATGAGAAATATTTTCAAATAAAACAAATTAATTTTTATATAAAAAAAAAGCAGAACCGAAATTCTGCTTTTGTGGGGCGACTTACGGGATTTGAACCCGTGACCCTCAGAGCCACAATCTGATGCTCTACCTACTGAGCTAAAGCCGCCATTTTCTTAGACTACAAAATTAAGGCTTTTTTTGATTTTATGCAAATCATTTTTTTCACTACAGATTTCTAATTTATTTGCTTGCATAAGCTCTTCATTCATGCTATTTTAATTTATTAATATTATCAATAATTAATTTTAGTGACTTATGTGGAAATTATTAAAAAGAATCGGGCTTACTCAATGGATTATGATTTCTATGGCTTTAGGTGTGCTTATTGGCTGGATATTTCCTGAATTTGCCCTCAACGTCAAGCTTCTTTCTAATATTTTCCTCAAACTTATCAAATCGATTATTGTACCTTTGCTCTTCTCTACTCTTGTTGTTGGCATTGCCGGGCATACAGACGATTTGAAATCAGTTGGCAAATTAGCTCTCCGCTCTTTAATTTATTTTGAAATAGTAACTACTATTGCTCTCTTTTTGGGTTTGCTTGCAGTTAATTTGACTCGTCCCGGAGATGGAATAAAGCTCAATCATTCTAGTTCTCAACAAGCTACTCAATTCACTAACGTCAAGCCAATGACCTGGCAAGAAACAATCGAACACGTCGTCCCCAAAAGCGTGGTCGAATCAGCTGCAGCCAATGATGTGCTACCTGTGGTTTTCTTTTCAATTCTTTTTGGTGTGGCACTCACTCAAGTGCAAGGCAAGCCCAAAGAATACGTACTAAACGTTTGCGAAGGTCTTTCGCAGGTTATGTTCAAATTCACAGGTATTGTTATGAAATTCGCCCCTTTCGGTATTGGTGCTGCTATGGCTTATACTGTCGGGCATAATGGCTTGCCGGTACTTGTAAATCTAGGTAAATTAGTTCTTACTCTTTATGCAGCTCTTTTAGTTTTTATTCTATTAGTTTTTGTTCCGGTAATGATTATATTCAAAATTCCTTTCAAAAAATTCTTTGAGCACATAAAAGAACCTGCTTTAATTGCATTTTAGACTACTTCTTCCGATGATGCTTTGCCCGCTGCTCTCGAAAAAATGATGCAATTTGGTGTGCCTAAGCGCATTGTTTCTTTTGTTCTCCCTACCGGATACTCTTTCAACCTGGATGGCACTACTCTTTATTTGGCAATGGCTTCCATATTTGTGGCTCAAGCTGCAGGTGTCGAGCTCAATTTGTGGCAGCAAATCACAATGATGCTTACGTTAATGCTCACTTCAAAAGGTGTTGCTGCTGTTCCTAGAGCTTCTTTAGTTATTCTTTCAGGCACTTTGATTAGCTTTGGTTTGCCTCTTGAAGGAGTTGCTGTTATTTTGGGTGTTGATGAAATTATGGATATGGCTCGTACAAGCGTCAACCTTGTTGGCAATTGCCTTGCTTCGGCTGTTATGGCTCGCTGGGAAGGCGAATTAGAATGTTAGATGCTTTTTTGCTATTTCTGCGAATAATTTTGATTTAATTTCTGACTTCGTTCCGTCTTTATCTTCGATGCCTGTATGAACATCAACTCCAGCAGGACCGACATATTTTATTGCTTGTTCAAGGTTGTCGGGATTTAGCCCACCTGCCAAAATCAATGGTTTACCCGTCATTTCTTTTAATTTTTTACTAATGTTCCAATCATGTGTAAGTCCGGTGGCGCCTTTAGCTCCAGTTTTCGGATCGAATGTATCGGTTATAAATGCATCAATAAATTTTTCAGTCTGTCTGATAATATCTGTTAATTCTTGAAAGTTTTCATCAGAAACCACCAAACTTTTTATTATATCCATTCCTGGAGAATATCTCTTGATTTTTTCCAATTCTTCAAGGCTTATTTCTCCATGAATTTGCACAATAGATACCTGCAATCTATCAGACAAATCAACTATATCAGTTGCCTTATTTAAATATGTTATCAAAACAGGATAAACATTTCTAGGAAGTTCCTGAATAATTTTAGCAGCTTCGATTTCAGTACAATCTTCTTTATGATAATCCAAATATAATGGAAAGCCTAAAAAATTAAAACCGCAGGAAGCCAACATCATGGCTTCCTGCAAGTTCGAAATTCCTGCCGCTTGAATAATCGGCTGATTAAATATTGACAATTTATATTCCTAATTCAAATCCAACAAATACGTTTCTTTCGGCTGCCGGGAAAAATTCTTGTCCTTCGCCACCAGCTGCATATAATTTATTAAATAAATTATTTACTTGCAACTGAACTTTAAAACTTTCGCCGAAACATATTTTTCTAAAAGTATATGATAAGTCTAAATTATATATATTATAGCTATCTACTTTATTATCTGCGTAATATGCCCATTTATCTCTCAAATGCTTTATCAGCACCTGATTAGTGTTTAGCATATCGCCAAAATTATCTGTTCTGAACTCACCAACAATCTTAGTCGAAAGAGATACAAACAAATCTGCAATTGTATAAGACAATCTGGCTCCTGCTATAAACTCAGGAAAACCCGAAATTGGATTATCTTTTAATGAAACAATTTCTCCGGAACCTGTTACAAAATCATATTCATCAATGTTATTTTTGCTTATTGTCGAATTAGCAGATAAAATCAAATGACCATAATTACTTCTTAAAAGCATTGCAGAAGCTTGTAATTCCAAACCCATATGGGTTGTCGATTCCGCATTTCCATCGATTGGATTGCCAAATATATCTGTTGTTCCACTTTTTACTAATTCATTGCTTAATTTCATCCAATAAAAATTAGCTGCAAAAAAATAATCTTCGTTTCTATAGTTATATCCTAATTCCAAATCAAACATTCTTTCAGGTTTAATTAATGGTTTTTCAAAATCATATCTCACATTAGCACCAACAGTATCACCCTCGAACAAAGGTTTTTTGCCTGTAAATGCTTCGCTTGCATTATATAGATTCACCATTCTTGGTTCGCGCGAAGTAACTGCTATTGCAAAATATGCATTTTGATATGCATCAATATTATAATTCAAACCAATTCTTGGATTGATAAAATTATATCTAATATCAAATATTTCAGCACCATTAGTAATTACTTTACCATTTATATCAGTATAAGAAGTATAATTTTTTCCGGCTTTTTCATTATCAATTCTATAACTATGATGAACGTATTGCAAGTCGGCATTTAATATTAAATTTGAATTTAAATTATATTGCTCTCTTACAAATAAAGAGTATATATCACGAGCGCCATCATATTGATAGAATTTATAATTGGGATCGTAACCTTTTGGAAGATTTTCGGCATAAGATAATTTACCCCAATGATCGGAACGGTGTATTCTATATTCTGCACCGATAGTTAATTCGCCTTGCTCGTGTTTTATTATAAGTCTTGGAATCCATCCTCCATGTTTGTTCAAAACATAAGATCTGATTATTGGATTTTGAGGATCTTCAGCGTTTGGAAATCCATTTTCTGGCGTAAGTCTAAAGCTGTTTTTATCCATCCATCCACTGCCATCATAATCAAAAAATCCCTCGCCATAATAATAAAACAAAGAAGATTTAAAAATCATGTTAGAACTAATATTCCAATCATTCAATATTTCGAAATGAGGTTGATCAAAATTTTCTAATTCATTTGATCTCCTTGGAGTTATCCAAGATAATTCCTTACCAGTCGAATCGTAATTCCAATAATTATAATTAGAGCGTCTTAGTTTTTTGTCTTTAACATAGGATTTTGGAATACCGGTATAAGAAAGCCCATCAGCAAGCGGACCACCAAACACATTTATTTGAGTGGACAAATCACCATCAAATCTCACAATAGAAACAAAGAAACTATTTAAATTAGCCCAGGCTTTTTCTCTATAGCCAAAAGAATTTATTTTTGAGAGTTTTGCATAAAAAGCATATTGATTATCAACAATACCTGATGCAGCTTCGATAGAAAATCTCGAAACGTTATGGCGGAAACTTTCGTCATATCCAAACTCCTGAAAACCAAACCCAGATCCAATAAAAGTACCACGCTTCATACCAATATTTGCAGTCGTCAGGTTTATACTTCCACCAATAGCCGCGGCACCGTAATTAGACATACCAGCCCCGCGTTGTATCTGGATATTTTCGAGCGATGATGTAAGGTCGGGCATATCAATCCAATAGACATTATGGTCTTCAGGATCATTTTGTGGAATACCATTAACCATTACGGCTATTCTTCTTTGGTTAAATCCACGCATAGACAAATTAGTATAACCAATACCACTTCCACCTTCAGAATAAACAAGCATCGAAGGCATATCGCTTAGAAACATCGGCAAATCTTTGCTAGTGTTCAACAATTTGATTTCCTTAACCGAAATTTCTGAAAATGGAACGGGATTAATTCTTTCTACTGCACGAGTAGTAGTAACTGTAACGCTGGGTATCTGATAAGTCTTGGCAGAATCCCTTGCGTCATTTTCTGCTTTTGCAATAAAAGGCATTGCCAATGCCAAAGCAGCAATTAAATAAATGTTCTTCTTAAACATCTGAAAAGTCCTTTGTAAATAAACAAAACAAACAATTGACTTTTCCGATGAAGTAAGAGAGAAAATATAACCTAAAATGGGAGAATTGAGCTTGATGCCCGTTTCCCTACGCCGGTATTACCCGGATCAGGTTCAAGGAGTTTTCTCTCAGCCCAAATTTTTTTTTGAGCACCTCCAACGGAATACGCAAAATTAAGATATTTTCTTTAAATTTTTTAACTTTTTGTTAAACTTTTAATCTATCCAAATTTTTTTTATTTTTTCTTTAATATTTGGATTGATAATTTTTCATTATATTTTATATTGTCTGTATTCTGAAAAAACCTTATTTTTGAAATAATTATTTGATTTTTAATTTTTTTGTCTGGTTTTATATGACTAATAATGATATTCTGAAAAAGCTTAGAGTCGCTTTGCAATTGCGTAACGATGATATTATCCATATACTAAAACTTGTGGATTATGATATTAGCCCTGGCGAGCTTTCGGCTTTGTTTAGAAGTGAAGATAGCGATAAATATAAAAATTGCGGCGATCAAATTTTGAGAAACTTCCTTAATGGATTAGTCATATATTTAAGAGGACCTAAAGACAAGCCTAACGAAGAAATTCCAAGAGTAATTTTAGCTAAAAAAGCATTTGAAAACAAATCGCGTCCGCCTTTCGAAAAGAAAAAGGATTTTTCGGGCAGAAAACCTGCAGCCAAAAAATCCGAATTCCCTACTGTTTTTCGCAAAAGAAAGTCTCAATAAATATACTTTTGCAGTATAAAATATAAAGCCATTATAAATACAAATGCTCCATATGTCTTCTTAATTAGTTTGGAAGACATAGAGATTGTTATTTTTGCTCCGATTATTGAGCCTAATACTAATCCTGCAGCAACTGGAGCAGCATATGCAAAATTTAAATTTCCGGATTGATAATACAGAATCACTCCGGGCAAACCAACAGGCAGCAATAATGCAGCTAAAGAAGTACCAATTGCTTTTTTTGGATCAAATCCGGCTACTCCCATCAAAAATGGTGTTATCACCAAGCCACCACCAATTCCAAACATTCCGGCGAGCAAGCCTGCGATAATTCCAATAAACAATAAATAGTATATTGGAAGATTATCTCTATACGGTTTTTCTACTTTCTTTTTATCTTTTCTAAAATAATCAAGAGGTTGAATAAACATATAGCTTACATAAAGCAAAAATATTCCATAAAGTTGCTTTAGCAAATCAGCAGGTAGTCCAAGAGCAAATTCAGCACCGAAATATACACCTGAGAGCAATCCAAGGGCAATCCACATTGCTGCGCGAATATTCATATATCCGGCTTTATGATACTGAACTACAGCAAAAATGCTAACGGGTAGAAGCAAAGCGGCAAGAGATGTACCACTAGCCGAAGGCAAAGCAAACCCACAAAGAAAAATCAAAGCAGGTACAATAACTACACCACCACCAATTCCAAACATTCCGGCAAGCACACCTGCCACAATACCAATTAATCCACAAACAATCCACAAATCCATTAGTATTCCAATCCTTTTTCTGCCAATTCTGCTCTTTTTTGTTCAATCCTATCTAATTTTAGTTTCACTGCCTCGCCTAGATTGATTTTTCTAGCATTGCAATAATTCATCAAAGCTATTAAAACATCAGCAGCTTCATCTGCAATTCTATCAAATTCAATATCTTTGCCCTTCCACAATTTTTTTTCAAGATTAGCCAATTCTCCGGCTTCGCCGTTCAATTCCAAACAGAAAAATTCGGGGCTACGGCTGGGGAATAAAGCCTTCTGATATACATCAAATTCATCTTGTACTACACTTATTGAGCTCTTAGTCGATTCAAAATATTTCTCGCTCATCACTCTTCATCCTCGTTTTTTTGTTCGGGCAATAAAGTCAATTTCACTTCCTCAATTCTTCTATCTGAGCTTTTTGTAATTTCAATATTATATCTCTGATACAACAAATTTTCTCCAGTTTCAGGTATTCTGCCCAAAATCGAAAGAATAAATCCTCCAACAGTTTCATAATCATCATCTTCCGGCAATGGAATAGGGAGCAATTCATTGACATCATCTATTGTAATAGAAGCACCTATATTATACTCATTAGTAGAAGTTTCTTCTACCATAGGTTTTTCTTCATCATATTCATCTTGAATTTCACCAACTATTTCCTCAAGAATATCTTCGAGAGTAACAATTCCGGCAGTACCGCCAAACTCATTTAATACAACTGCAATATGAGCATGCTCTTTCTGAAGTGTTTTTAGCAAAACACTAATCATTTCTTCTTCATTTATAAAGATAGCAGGTCGTATAATATCATTTATTGAAATGCTATCTTTATGACGTTGAAGTTTGATCAAGTCCTTGCCATAGATTTCACCGATAATAACATCAATGGAACCTCTATAGACAGGCATTCTGGAATATCCTTCTTCGATAAACTTATCAATAATATCATTAAGTTCCATTCCAATTTCGATTGCAGATATTCGAGTGCGTGGCACCATTATTTGCTTTACTGGTGTATCAGAAAAATCGAAAATATTTTCTAACATCTTATGCTCAATGGCATCTATTTCGCCACTTTTTGAACTTTCTTCGAGCAAATACCGAATTTCTTCAGAAGAATGGACTTGCTCGCCTTCGTTTGCAGTTTGCAAGCCAAACATCCTAATTATCAAATTAGCCAATCCATTCAAAATCCAAATAAAAGGTTTGAATACTATAAAGAATAACCTCAAAGGCAAAGAAATGGCTAAAGTAACTTTATCAGGATATTGAATCGCTAAAGATTTTGGTGCAAGTTCGCCAAAAACAATGTGAAGAATAGTAATTGTCATAAATGCGATAGGCAATGCTATCTTATGAGCCAGCTCAGGAGCAAGTATAACTCCAAAAGCAGCCATCACATCCAAAACAATTTGAGCAACTACAGATTCCCCAATCCAGCCTAAAGCAAGACTGGTAAGGGTAATACCCAATTGTGTTGCCGATAAATATGCATCTAAATGCGTAACAATATGTTTGGCAATTTTTGCCAAACTATTTCCAGATCGAACTCTCAGCTCGATAACAGACAACCTGACTTTTACTATTGCAAACTCTGCTGCAACGAAAAAAGCGTTAGCCAATACAAAGAGCAGAGTTAATGCTATTCCCGATATCATTTTATATATTTAATAAATTGTAAGACTTCAAATTAATTTTTTTCTCCAGATGGAAACCCAAATAAGACACGAAAAAATCATGAATTTCATTTTGAGATCTTATATCAATTGCAATATTAGCGGATTCTTTTTGCTCACAATCATATATTTCCTTCAAAATTTTCAAAACATTCCTGCTCATTCTAAACACTTTGCTATGCTCTCCGGCAATAGCAGCACATCCATGCTCTAATGAAAACGGATATAATTGGTTTGGATTTGATTCATTGACATTCATAAAATTGAAATCCAAGAAAAATCCTAATGATTCTGCCAATTTAAACATATACGCAACAACAATTGAGAAGTAATTCTTCTCAGCTTTATTTAGTAATTCTAAGGAATTTAGCAAATACTCAAACAATTCAGAATTTGGATGATCATTTTCTTGAGTAATATTTGTAAGTTCAGCTATAATCAACCCGCAAGTAATTGCATCATAATTAGACTGAAGCCTTCGAAATTGCTTATTAATATTTACTTCCGAAAGCAAATGCAATTCATTGTTATGCTTTTGATAGAAAAACAATTCTACATAGCTCAAGGGTTCGAGAGCCGAACCATACTTGTTTTTTGCCGATCGTACACCTTTTGCCATAAGCGATACTTTGCCGTAATCACGTGTGAAAAAAGCAACTATCTTGCTAGAGTCACCGTATTTGCGTGCATTTAGTGTTATTGCATCAGTTTTGACAATCATATATTTTTTTAAAATTCTTAATTCTTTAAATTTCAATTTTTTAACAATTCAAACTTACTAAATTTCAATAAATATTTGAATTTTTTTTCAATGAACTTGAAAAAAAGCTTGCACTGAATATAGAAGTCTCGTATTTTTGTACTCTCAAAATGATTGTGCTTTGAAAATACAATAAATTTGATTCCTGAGTAGCTCAGCTGGTTAGAGCATCTGACT
>JAUQWR010000833.1 GCA_030835065.1 Candidatus Kapaibacterium sp. | reverse complement strand
AATTGTTTGAATTTTAACATCCTGAGGCAAGCTTTTCTGATAATTTTCAATAATTTGATTTACTTCTTCACCAAATGCCACAATATTATTTCCCGGAAGCATTTCGATTGAAAGTATAATACTCTTGGTGCCATTATTAGTAATATATGATTCTAATTCTTTTGTTTCGCGCTTGATTGTAGCAACATCTTTAAGCCTGACAATCGAACCGTCTTGTCCAGAATATATTATTTGCTCGCCAACATCCTCGATAGTTTTATATCTTGCCGAAACTTTAATTGGCATCTCTATATCTTCGCTTTTAATATCGCCGGAGTAATTAATTTTCCCTTCGTTATTAAAAGCTTGATATATACCCAAAGGTTTAATTCCATAATAAGACAATTTCTCAGTCTGCAGATATATTTTAATTTCTTCTTCCTGCATACCAGAGCGATTCAATCTTGAGACAGCAGGATTTTTTCTAAGCTGAGATTCTAAGCTTTTCATATAATTATTCAATTCTTTGTAGCTTCGAGTCTCAGATTCCATGCTAATGAGCATAGCAGAAGTATTACCAAAATCATCATTAACTATTATCGCAGCAACATCGCTTGGCAGCTGCATTCTCATATTGTTTAGTCCATGTTTTATTTTCGACCAAAACTCCGACGGTTCTGTTACGTTTTCATCTAATTCGACAAAAATATACGCAATACCATCTTTTGAATGAGAATATGTTTTCTTTTTATTAACCTCTGAAAAGCTGAACAGATAATTCTCTATTGGTTGAGTAAGTCTATTTTCAACATCCTGACTACTGGCACCTGGCATTACGGCAATTACAACACCTTGGCGGATTGTGAATTGTGGAAATTCTTGGCGAGGCATATTAAATAAGGAATAAATACCACAGCATACCAGCACTAAAGTAAGTAAAAGCGATATTTGCTTGTGCTCCATCGCCAATCTTATCAGATTGAATTTTTCTTTGTTTTCTTTCATAACTTTATCCTCACTTTAGGATACTGATTTTTGCATTTTCAAACAATTTCTGCGCCCCAGAAATAACGACTTGTTCTCCTTCCTTCAATCCATCTATAATAATAATTGAATTTGCATTGTAACCAGCTGACTTAATATAGCGCTTTGCTACTCTATCATTATTTACGACATAAACAAATTGCTTATTAAGTTCGCCTTGCACCGCATTATTTGGGACTAAAAGTGAAGCAGCTCCATCTAATCCATCAATACTTACTTGGCAAGCCATACCAGGTTTGATCAACTGACCATTATTTCTAATAGAAATTTTCACATCATAAGTATGTGACACAGGACTAGCAACTACACCAATTTCGTCGATTTTACCCAGAAAAGTCTGATCTCCAAGAGCCGCAACAGTAATATTTGCAGTTTGCCCTTTTTTCAATTTTGAAATTTCATTTTCCGGGACCGGTACTTTAATGTTAATATTATCAATCTTATAAATCATAAATACAGGATTGAATGGAGCCACATTAGCACCCGGCTCAATCATACGTTTGCCAATAGTTCCGCTTATTGGAGATTTCAAAACACAATCATTCAAACTTTTTTTAGCAATTAATACAGCAGCTTTTGCTTGTTCCAGACCAGTCTTAACTTCAACAAACTTAATCTCAGGAATACCACCTTCTTTGTAAGCCTTGTTTAATCTTTCATATGCATCTAAAGCTTGTTTTTCGCGGGCAATACTAATTTCGAGATTTTGTTTTACAGATTCAGCATCCAAACTAGCTAAAACAGCACCGGCTGATATATTTTGTCCTTCAGATACATTTACTTTTTGAACTGTTCCAGGCATAGGAAAGCTCAAGGGTATTGTTTTGTCTGCTTCGACAATACCAATATAATAATTTGCAGATTTTCCATTGTTTTGAGTAACAGTGGCAACCCGTACAGAAAACGCTTTATTTACGATTGCCTCGCTGTCATTTTTTTTATTGGAACATGATGAGATCAATCCAAATGCAACAAATAGAGCAAAAATAGATTTCACACTTTTAGTATTCATTATCATCTCCATAGTTTATAAAACGATTATTGTTTTTTAGTCGATTTTATGGTAAAAAAATCATTTAACTTATATTATAGTACGTTTTTCGTATTTCAGTCGATTTTATAATAAAAAAATTTAAGCCACGGAATAATCCTATTTCAAGCCTTTAATTAGTATATTAGCCATCAATTCAGAAGATGCATAAAGCATTGAATCGCTGTCTAATTTATTAATATTGAGCATAAATCCGCCTAAAGACATCATAATAGTGGCTGCAACTTTTTCGACATCATCAAGGCTAATATATGTAAATTCTTTGCTTTCTATTCCTTGCTCTAATATTTCAGATAATAAGGTTCTAAGTAATTTTTCAAATTTAGTGGCAGCTTCAGTGCGAGTATGGTTTTCAATAATTTCGCTTTTTATTGTTCCGTAAAGATTCGCTTTTGTTTTAATTTCTTTAAGTATTACATCAAAAAAAGTTCTTAACTTGTCGGAAGCTGTCTTATTATGCACGATCGAAGCAGCAACAGTACGATATATTTCATCAGTTTCTTTTACGATTACATCATTTATTATATCATCTTTGCAGGAATAGTAATAATACAATGTACTTTTGCCTTTTTTAATACTTTTGGCAATATCTTCCATTGTTGTTTTCGCAAACCCATATCTTTTGAACAAAGCCTGTGCAGTGCTTACTATTTCAGCTCTTACTTCTTCTTCTGTTTGCTTCTGTCTTTTCATTTTCGACCATTATCGTATTTTATTCGATACAAAATTATAACATTTCACTTTATCAAGCAAATACTTTTTTATTTAATTTGATATATTCATAATTTAATTCAAATATTATCCTGTTTAGATAAATTGAACAAAACTTCTTATTTAATATTTTTTTTGATAAAGTACTAAGGACTGCAAATTTTTAAAAGCCTGTATCTTCTTCACTCTGTGCAACTTTGTGCGTAACTTCGTGTAACTTTGTGATCCTATTCTTACTTCTTCTTCGGTTTCTTATCCAAGAAGTAACGCAAAGTTTTTTAAAGCCAGATTACACCGCTTTCTTCTTCAATTTGTAATACTATTTCTTACTTCTTTTAAATAATCTAAAAATAAAAAAAGCAGAAGATTCTGCTTTTTCTATAGGTATTTATATGCTTTTAAGGCCTGATTATTTCCAACTCATGAATCATCTCGCAACCCGAAGCCTTAAACATTGCATTAATACTGCAATATGTAGATGTAGATAAAGATACGGCTCTTTCCAAATCGCCCATTTCAGCATCAGCACTTGTCAATACAAACTTAACAATCACTCTGGTAAACACCTTAGGATGAGTATCTTTTCGCTCACCATCCAGCAAAACTTTAAAAGCATCCACAGACTTCTTCTTTTTCCTCAATATTGACACAATATCCATAGATGCACACGCCGCCAAAGCCTGCAACATCACTTCCATTGGCGTAGCAGCTGTATCTTCGCCACCAACTTCCGGATGAGTATCAAAAACTGTTTCCAGTCCATCTACATTTTTTCCAATGAATCTCAAATTCCTATCAAGATATAATTCGGCTTTCATATTTCCTCCATTTATTAAAAAATATTAAACGAATTTATTTATTCATTGTTTGATTAATATTCAAATTTTATTATTAATTTTGCCATGTTTTATTTCATAAAATATGGATATTTATGAATATACTTTATTCAATAATTCTTGGTTTAATTCAGGGTTTATCGGAATTTATTCCTATAAGCTCTACAGCCCATCTTACAATTGCAGGCAACCTAATGGGATTGATTGACCCTAATAACCCTGAAAAGTGGACTGCTTTTATTGCAGTAATCCAACTTGGTACTTTGGTTTCAGTAATTCTCTATTTTCGTTCAGAACTAATCAAACTACCGAAAAGTTTTATAAAAGAAAATTTAGGCAAAAATCGTATTTCATTCAAAAACCAATCATCTGATTCAAAAATGGCTTGGTTTATTATTGCCGGTACATTACCAATTGTAACAATAGGACTAGTTTTAAAGAAATTAATCGAAGGTGATTTTACAAAAAATCTATATGTAATTGGTGCAAGTCTGATTGGGCTTGCAATAATACTATTTATAGCCGAAAAAACTGCTAAATTCAAAAGAGGAATGGACAATCTTAGTCTGAAAGATGCTATTATGGTTGGCTTAGCTCAGTGTGTTGCGCTTATTCCAGGTTCATCACGCTCTGGCACTACAATTACAGCAGGTTTATTTCTTGGATTAAACAGAGAGACAGCAGCTAGATTTTCATTCCTATTAAGCATTCCTGCTGTACTTGCAAGCGGATTACTTCAATTCTATCAAGCGCTAGAGTACTTAGATTCTGCGTTAGCTATAGACATGGTTGTTGCTACAATTGTATCGGCAATTAGCGGTTATTGGGCTATTGCATTCTTGATAAACTTCTTAAAGAACAGATCTACATCTGTATTTATAGTTTATAGAATTATTATTGGTATTGCTGTAATTTGGATGACTTATTCCGGATTATTAAAGTTTGTAGCTGATTAAATATATAATAAATTGTAATATTCATGGGCTTTTTAATTGCTTTTTTAGCACTATTGAGAAGCCCATTCTTTTTGAAATATTGC
The DNA here is from genome assembly GCA_030835065.1 of Candidatus Kapaibacterium sp. Classification (GTDB taxonomy): domain Bacteria; phylum Bacteroidota; class Ignavibacteria; order Kapaibacteriales; family UBA2268; genus JAUQWR01. The sequence goes on along the minus strand of JAUQWR010000833.1, from coordinate 1,090 downwards.
CTTATCTTCTTCACTTTGTGTTACTATTTCTTACTGCTTCTTCGTTTTATTATTCAAGAAGGAGCACAAAGGTCACAAAGTTTTTTAAAGCCAGATCACCCTGCTTTCTTCTTCAATTTTTGCAACTTTGTGCGTTACTTCGTGTAACTTTGTGCTACTATTCTTACTTCTTATTCTATGTTACTTATTTAAGAAGAAGCACAGCATAAGGAACTAAACCCTATAAAAAACAAAAAGCCGCTTCTTGGAGTCGAAGCGGCTGCTTGTTTAATTAATTATGAATCTTATTTAGAAACAGTAATTTGTTTTGTTAATGTTACATTATTAGCTGTAAGAACTACAGTATAAACACCATTAACTAGTGAGCTAGCATTCAATTTAGCTGTATAATTGCCAGCAGCTAAATTTCCGTTGAACAACATAGCTACTTCTTTACCAGTGATGTCGTAAACTTTAATAGTTACGTTCATTTCCGATGTTAATGAATATTCGATAGTCGAAACAGTATTAACAGGATTTGGACGAGCTTCGCCTAAAGTAACAACAGCACCTTCAGATGTCAAAGTAACAACTTTTTCATCGCTATAATCGAACTGACCATCTTTATCGATCATTTTCAAACGATAAATATAAGTATTACCTAATACAACATCTCTATCTACGAATGGTCCGTAGTTAGTAATAACACTTGAATTACCAACAGCAGGAACTTCACCAACTTTATCAAATGTGCTAACACCAGACTTAGCTGATTCAGCTCTTTCGATATCAAATCTTGAAGATTCAGTTTCTGAAGAAGTAGCCCATACTAATTCCACTCTATTATTCAAAGCATTAGCATCAAAGCTTAACAATTCAACAGGAACGATAGTACCGCCGTTTGTAGCAGCAAAATCAAGAACTGAACGAAGAACGAATTCTAAGTTGCCAAAGTGGCGCCAATCAATACCGAAGTTTACAACGTTTGTACGTAATGTAGAACTTGCAATAGACATAATCTTATTGTTGGAGCTTACGTTAGTAGGATTAGAATAGTAATAAGCTAATCTAGCAGTACCTTCGCCAGCGTCCCAAATATTCATCAAGCCAC
>JAUQWR010000832.1 GCA_030835065.1 Candidatus Kapaibacterium sp. | reverse complement strand
CCTAATCTATATTAACGAGGATAATTATTGCCATTTTCAATTTTTTTAAAATTAAACCTTAGCAATTTAATCAATTACAATGAATTATTGAACTTTTTTTTTAAAATAAAATTTATGCTAATCCGTAATTAGGCTTCCCTAAATTTAAAATACTTTTTAATTTCAAGCATTTGCATTTTATGAGTATTTTTTTACTGATTTATCTTTCTTTTACTTTTTAATCTTTTATTCAATTTTTGTTAATTTTTCTAAAGACTTTTTCCTCTGATTTCATTTTTTTACTTGCTTTTTAAAAAAAATTGGCTATACAACCGAATTTGCCCTATCAGGCTTTGTTTTCAGTCGTTTAGCCATTTTCTATGCTTTTCTATTCGAGAAATTGCCTTTTTGCTTAATTTCTCAATATTTCAATTTCTTAGTTTCTTTTTTTCAATAATTATTTCTCGATTTAAATTTCTTTGTCTTGTCCAAATTATGAATCAATATTTATCTTCTATCTGTTTTATTTCTATGAATTTTATTTTTTCGGGAAATATTTCTCTAATACCTGGCTTCTATAGTCAAATATTCCTCTAACTTGTTTGGATATAAACAAACTATTAGCTATTCGCCCTAATATTCCAAATGGAGGCACATAACTGACAATGTCTGTCATTTCTATTCCATTATCCAGCTCTTTAAAGTGATGCTCATGATGCCACATACTGTAAGGTCCATATCTTTGTTCATCTACAAAAAACTTGTTTTCTTCCACATGACTTATCTCTGTAACCCATGTGATTGGTATGCCTGCCACCGGACTCACTTTATAGCTGATCAACATTCCCGGATACATTTTTTCTGCTAATTCACTCTTTATCACAAAGTTCATATATGCGGGAGTAATCTTGCTTAAATTCAATGGTGAACTAAAAAATTCCCATGCTTCTTCCAGACTTATAGGAAGTATCTGCTTTGTTTTTAGAGTGTAAACTTTCATATTAATCCTTTGATTCGAAATGCATAAAGTCCAAAAAGAATACTATTCCCAACAAAAGAGCCTTATCTCTATCGCTGAGCATTTGCTCGAATTTTACTCCAAAAATATCGGCATCAGTAAACATTTCTTTTCCAAATCCGCTCCATTTCTTTTGGATTTGAGCTATTTGCTGCCCATTTCTCATTACATTGAATGTCCATGGTTTAAATATCGGACCTACAATATTGAGTATTTCATTTCCTGATTCATCAAGCACTTGATAAAGCTTTTTCAAAATTGAAAATTGCCATTTTACGTGTCCAAGCAAAGCACCTTTGTCGTCCACCACCTTGCACTCGTGAAATAACCAACGATGAGGACGATGAATGCTTATCTGAACATTCTTTGATTTGTCGATTACGTGTATTGTAAACGGACGGTTAGCTGTTAGGAAAAACAATGCTAAAAATGATTTCTTCTCTTCGTATGCGAAAAACATTTCTTCGCCATTTTCATTCTTCACAGAATACTTATTTCTAAACTCGATTCCAGTAAGTATTTCGCCCCATTCTTTGATTTGTCTGACAACAAATCCATTTAAATAACTTAAATCTTGCAAATTATCACCTATATTAGAAATGAATTTTAATATTTTGACTTTATTATTAAAAAAATATTTTCCAAGATTTTTTTAAATTACATATAATTTTAATTATTTTCA
>JAUQWR010000831.1 GCA_030835065.1 Candidatus Kapaibacterium sp. | reverse complement strand
TGAACTGTTACATCCATTACTTCTGCAGCTTCTTTATATGTCATGTCTTGCAATTTAATTAATGTAATTGCAATTCTTTGATTTTCCGGTAATTTTGCTAATGCCTGATTCAACAATTCTTGATTTTCATTTTTTTCAATTTGCTTTTGAGGATTATCAGGTGAATGAAGTTTTTGCTTATGATTCTTGAATTCTAAAGAAAAAATACTTATAAAACCGGCAATCTTATCCCTTCTTTTCTTAGTTCTAATCATATCTATGCTTTTATTTACTGCTATTCGATAAGTCCATGTAGACAAATTCGAATTTTGATTGAACTTCGATATAGATTTAAATATTTCTATCAAAGTTTCCTGGGCTGCATCTTCAGCATCCTCATAATTATTCAAAAATTTAAAACAGGTATTTAAAATCTTACCTTTATGAATTTTGATAAAATATCTGAACGCACGCTCTTCCCCGGCTATCAGTCTTTCTATTAGCTCTTTTTCATTCATTCAATTATTATCGTATTTGCAAACACATGAACTTTAGACGATACTTGTCAAACAAAACATTCAAAAAAAAACCGATTCATGATTTGAATCGGTTTTAACTTAATTTTATTTTGATTTACACTAATAATTCCTTAATAAATAGTGCAATTTCAACTATTTTCTCTTTGTCAACAATGCTAAGATTGTCTTTAGGAGTATGCGTAATTGTCTGAGATTCCATATTATCGGTAAACCATTTAGATGAAATGGCAATTGCGGGAATTCCGAATTGCAAGAAAATACTATGATCGCCCTGAACCCACTGAACACCTTCGCTAAAATTTTCGAACAATTTCATTTTTTCTATCGCAGAGTTTTTCATGTTTTCATCAATATTATAAAAAGATACTGCCGAATCTCCTTCGAAATATGCAGCACCATCTATATTAATATTAAACAAAATATCAGAAAAATCACCGGCTTTGCTTTCGATATACTTCATCTGCCCAGGCACAGCGTAATAATCTTCTCCATTGAATGCAATTAATTCGATACAATTCTTTGTTTGAATACCTTCCAAGAGCTCTGCCAAGAGCATCAATACCGCTACTCCACTTGCATTATCAATTGCTCCGGGACTATTTTTTTTTGCGTCTATATGTGCAGTTATTACAATTTTGGGTTTATTAATATCGCCTTTTCTACCAATAATATTATATCCATATCCATTTATTCGTTCAGATTGAGAGATTAATTTAACTTTTGAACCTAAGTACTTTAATAGTTCATCACCATCAACATCTTTCATATAGACATTAGGAATATCAAAATCGCCATCCTCGATAAACGGGAATGGATATGCTCCACCGGCTAATGCTGAATTTAGTCCGGTTGCAGCAATAATAGCCTTTACACCCGATTTTTCCAAAGCTTTGATTATTCTTTGATGTTCTTCAGGATTATAAAAAACAAAATTTTTGGGCATCAGCTGCTCTCTGACAATTTCAGAATGAAGCAGGATTATTTTTCCTGTCAGATCTTTAGCTTCTAATTCTTCTATACTTGAAGCTTCATCTAGTTCAGCTTCAATATCAATTCCTAAAGAATAAGGACCTACATTTAGTTCGAACACATGATTATTACAGATAATTTTTGCATCTGTATATTTCCAGTCCATTGCATCAAATTTTTGAGATTCTATTTCCCATCCATATTTCTCTATACAATTTTTAAAGTAATCAGTAGCTTTTCGATTAGATTCGCTGCCCACCGAACGCTCAATCAATTCATTGCACAAATAATTCATGTAATAATCTGCATTCTTCAATAATTCTTTTTTCATGATATTTACTCCAAATAACTAATAATTGAAGAGCAAAATTATCGAATACCAATTGCTAAAAATTGTAAAAATCCGACAAAATTATAAAATCAAATCCGATTCTATACATTCATTAGAAAAAAATTCTTTTGGACTAAGCCCGGTAAGCAATTTAAATTCTTTAATAAAATGAGATTGGTCATAAAAACCTGAATCGTATGCCAAATCAGAAAGTTTAGTCTTTTCTTTATAAAATTTAAAATTTCGAATAGTTTTTTGAAGTCTGCCAATTCGAAAAAATTGTTTAGGGCTAAGACCAATAGATTCGAGGAACTTTCTTTGAAAAGTACGCTCACTAAGGCACAAATGATTTGCAATATTTGATATCGAATCGTCAAATTTTGAATTTAAAATACTATCCACAGAGTATTTGATAAGCTGAAAATCTCGAAATTTTGTTTTATTTAATCTGTAAATCAAATAACGTTCTATAATAGCTATCTGCTTTTTATAATCAATAGTGTTTATTAGTTGTTCTTTTATGCTTATAAATTCATTGCCCAGAACATCTTCTGTTGGAAAATTATTATTTGTAAATTCATTCAAAGAATATCCTAAAAATGCTTTAGCACCATAAGGCTTAAAATTAATCGAAGTAAAAGCAGTATCGCCAGTGCCTAAAACATCAAAAGAAGAATACTTTTGTCCGCAAATATAAGTATTGCTTAACTTTACTGTTTGATTATTCTCAGACGCTAAAAAACTATTACCATAATGAATAAATAATTGCATACAACCTGTGGGAATAATTTTTTCTCTTCCGGAATAATTCAAATTATTCTGTTTTGTTCCCCAATAAAAAGCAACATAATCTTTTAGTTGTTCGCAAGGATATTCTATAAAAAATTCCATAACTCTTCTTATTTTCTTTCAAAAATAGCAATTATTATTAAATTCAATATGAATATTTTATTAATATTCAGCAATATTAACTAATGTTAATATTTTATTAATCGCAAATTAGCTATTAGAATGTAATTTTGTCATAATTAGTTAAGTGATGTATGCATTATTTTTAATAAACGAGAAGGAATTGAGATGAAAATTAAAGGGAAATTATTTCTGGGTATAGGTATAATGTTTGTCTTTATAATAGCCAGCAATTTAATAGGATTATGGAATTCCAGGAATATTGCAGCTGATTTGAATAAGATCATTAGTAGAGATTTTGAAGTAAATTTGGCTGCAAATAATATTATTGATCAATTAAACAAGCAAAATATTGATTCTTACAAAGCATTAGCTGGAACATCTTCTTTAGTCGAACTTAACTCAAATATCAAAGAAACTAATAAAATTATCGAAGAAAATATTTTAAAGCTTGAAAATCTTTTGCAAGAAAGTAAATCAATTGAAGTTATTAAAGAATTAAAAGTTATAAATGAAAAAATGAATTTAGCCTTTAACAGATTTTCAAGTACATTAGCAAATTCTGGTTACGATCAGGCAAAATTTATTTTTATTTCTGAATACGAACCAGAAATTGATAAAAGCAGAAAAATTATTAATAACATAATAAAAATTTCAGTTGATAATTTGAAACATGATACAAAAATGGCAGAAGAAAGCAATATAAATTCAAATATCATTGTTTTTTCTATATTATTTGTATTAGTTTTCATTTCTTTAATTATTATATTTTGGCTATCTAAAACAATTATTAAACCAATTAATTTAGTAGTTGATGCTGCAAAGAAATTATCCGAAGGGAATTTAAATTTTAACCTCGAAGCAAACACAAAAGATGAAACCGCTGATCTGATGATTGCTATTAACAAAGTTAAAACTGATGTTTCAAATATTATTTTTGAGCTAAAAGATGTTGCTCAATCAATTTCTAATGGAAAACTTGATAAAAGATCTGACACAAGTAAATATAAAGGTGCTTTTGCTGATCTATCTGCAGAATACAATACATCATTAGATTCTGTAATTAAGCCACTTAATGTTACTGCTGAGTATATTGATCGACTTTCGAAAGGTGATATTCCTTCAAAAATCACTGAAGATTATAGAGGCGATTTTAATGAAATCAAGTCTAACCTTAATTCTATGATTGATACTTTTGAATCTTTTGTCAATGAGCTTGACAAATACTATCAGATGCAGAATAAAGGCGAAATTGATTACTTTATGAACGAAAACTTTTTTACTGGCGTTTACAAACAAATGGCGATCGGCGCCAATGAAATTGCAAAACTACATATTAAAAACATTTTAGATATTCTTAATCTATTAAAAGAATATGCTGAAGGTGATCTCTCTAATAATTTAAGGATTCTACCTGGAAAACAAATTATCGCTAATGAAAGACTTGAATTACTTAAAAACAATCTCAATAAAGTTATTATTGCTATTCGTAAAGCTTCTGATGAACAAGCTGCTGGAGATATTGAAGCTAATATTGACACAAATGATTTCACTGGTATTTATAAAGACGTTTGCATTGGTTTTAATTCTTGTGTAAACAAAATCCATTCTTCTGTTGCAAAAATTTTAAATACTACAATCAAATATGCTGAAGGCGATTTTGATGTAGTTATGGAAACATTACCCGGCAAGCAAATTATTGGCAACCACGCATTAGACAAACTTCGTGATAACGTTCTTAACGTAATTGAAGCTATTAGATCTACTGCAAAAGCGCAAGCAGATGGTGATATTGAAGCTAATATTAACATTAATAATTTTAATGGAGCTTATCGCGATGTTTGCGAAGGATTTAATTCATGCGTCAATCAAATTCATAGTTCTGTTGGTAAAATCTTAAATACTACAATTAAGTATGCACAAGGTGATTTATCAGTTGTTATGGATAAATTGCCTGGAAAACAAATTATTGGCAATCAAGCTCTTGATTTGCTCCGTAATAATCTAATTATGGTTAATGATGAAATTGACAAACTTGTAAGTGCAGCTCAAAAAGGCAATTTATCTCTTAGAGCTGATGATTCTAAACTTACAGGAACTTATAAGAATATTATTTCAGGTCTTAACCTTACTCTTGACAATATTATTAAACCTCTTAATGTATCTGCAGAATATATTGACAGAATTGCACATGGTGATATTCCCGAATTGATTATTGATGAATATAATGGTGATTTTAATGAAATTAAAAACAATATCAATTATTTGATTAACACATTAAATTCATTAAATAATCAAACTAATATCCTTATCAATTCAATTATTGCTGGTAATTTAAATACTCAAGGTGATGACAGTGGTTTTTCGGGTACATGGAAAGAATTAATTAATTCAATGAATAGAATGTTGAATGAAATTAATCTCCCAATGACTGAACTAAATAACATTTTATTAAAAATCTCAGAAAATGATTATTCCGAAAAACCAAATATTAACGGTGATGGTATTTGGAAAGAATTGAGCTATGCTGCAAATGAAGTGATAAATAGACTTACTTTTGTGCAAAATTTGGCTATTAATATTAGTAATGGCGATCTAAGCTTACTTCATGACCTTAAAACCAGCCCTCAAAGAAGTCAAAACGATAAACTACGCCCTGCATTTATTTCAATGATGGAATCAATTAAAAACTTGCTTGATGATACTAATCTATTAGTTGAATCAATCAAAATTGGTATGCTTAATAATCGTATGCAAACCAATCATCACTCTGGAGAGTTTGCTGCTGTTGCTCAGGGTATTAATAATGTAGTTGATGTTCTGATTAACAATTTGAACACTGCTCTCGATTTCTTAACTCTTGTTTCTAATGGTGATGAACTTGAAATTCTTGATGTTGATAAATTTGAGGGGGAATTTAAAAAAGTACCTAACACAATTAATAAACTTCGTAACTTCCTTTATGCTATGATTGAAGATACTCAATCTGCTGCTAATGCTGCTATTAATGGAAACTTAAATCAAAGAATAGACTTAAGCAAATACCCCGGCGGTTGGAATGTTATTGTCAAAGGTTTTAATGATTCTATTGATGCAATGGTCGAACAATTTAAAATTGCACTAGAATTTCTCGAGAAAGTATCTAATGGTGATGAACTAGTGATATATGATGATGCTCGCTATCGTGGTGATTTTAGAAGAATGATTAATAATATTAATAAACTACGTAATTTCCTCTATACTATGATTGATGATACTCAATCTACTGCTAATTTAACTAGTGCCGGAGACTTATCAAAGCGCATCGATCTTAGTAAATATCCCGGTGGTTGGGGTATTATTACCGGTGGAATTAATGCTACTCTCGATGGTATTATTGTACCTTTAGAAAATGCTATCGAGACTCTCGAGGTTTTTGCCACCGGTGATATGACTGCTATCATGAAAGGCGATTATAAAGGCGACCATAAGCGTCTGCAAGATGCTATTAATAAACTTAGCTCTTCGCTCGGCGACCTTATCAGACAAGTTCATACCGGAGTTACTGATACTGCTGCAGCTACTCTACAAATTTCTGAAACTACAGACAAAATGGCTGCGGCTACTCAAGAGCAATCTGCTCAAACTGAAGAAATTGCTAGTGCTGTTGAGCAAATGTCTCGCACTATTAACGAAAATGCTCAAAATGCTGTTAGAACTTCTGAACTTTCTCGTAAAAGTGGTGAAATTGCTGAAGAAGGCAAGCTTGTTGTCGAGCAAACTATTAATAAAATGAGAGATATAGCTGGTGTAGTTCATCAATCTGCTTCAAACATTGAAAGACTTGGCGAATCTAGCAAACAAATTGGTGAAATTATTTCTGTGATTGATGATATTGCCGACCAAACTAATCTTCTGGCTCTTAATGCTGCCATCGAAGCTGCTCGAGCCGGAGAGCAAGGTAGAGGTTTTGCTGTTGTAGCAGACGAAGTTCGTAAATTAGCAGAACGTACTACCGAAGCTACTAAACAAATTGCTGATATGATTCAGGGTATTCAAAAAGAAACCGAAACAGCCGTTAAAGTAATGAAAGAAGGTAATACTGAAGTTGAACAAGGCATTACTCTTGCTGATGAAGCTGGCAATGCTCTTAATATGATTCTTAATTCTGCAAAAGATGTAATTTCTATGATTACTCAAATTGCTTCAGCTAGCGAAGAACAAGCTGCAACTAGCGAACAGTTGACTCAAAATGTTGTTACTATTAATAATACTACTGCCGAAAATGCTGCTCAATTGCATGATATTGCTAGTGCTACAGATGGATTGACTAATCTTACTGAAAAACTAAGAGATTTAGTCGAGCAATTCAAAGTAGATACAGAAGTGATTACTGATAAACATTCATTATCTTCTAAAGAAAGAATTAAGCAGCTTCTCGTTCATAATTAGTTTAAATTTGTAGATCCTAAAAACACCCCAAAAGCCAATAAATGCTTTCGGGGTGTTTTTTAATTTTTCAGTTTTAAACTTCTAACAATATTAGTAATTACTTATTAATCAACCAACTCTTGTATTACCAAATCCGTCACGACGGTTTAAAGATTGCAGAAAATCACCACCTGCTTTATTATTAGAACTAAGAATATTTATCATCTTAGTACTATGTTGTATTTTTCTATCAATTTGGAAAAGTCTGTCTCTGAGATAATTTTTTCTTTTTGCAATCCAGATTTTATCATTCAATTTTTCTTCAAAAGAGAATGGTTCCTGAGTTTTGAGCTCATTAATTATTCTTTTTTGTTTATTTATGCTGGCTTCTAAATCTCTCAATTCCATTTTTAAAGTATTGACGGCAATCTTTGGATCAGGAAAATCAGTATTAATATCCTTACACAATGTGGTATAGAAATATCTAATTCTATCAACATCTTTACTTTTGTATGCATGCTGAATATTATCCCAATATTTTTTGAAATCATCAGTATTGCCAGCAACATCAGGATGAAGTTTTTTAACTAATTGCCTGTATAACTGAGGCAATTCATAATTATCATTGACTTCGCAATTAATATTAGTAATATTTGCCAGCTTTTCATTTTTGGGTTTTTGAGCATCACGGGATGAATTTCTTTTTTGCTCTCTATCCATCATCATATTCATAAACTTGACAGATTTTTCGGAAATTGGAGAATTATTTCTTGTTTTCAGCTTAAGAATTTCAACTTTTTTTTCTAATTCTTTAGCTTTAAGATTTTTTTCTTCAATTTCATCTTCCAGATCGCCAAAGATATTATCATACAAAAACATAATCCTTTGATATATATCACTTTGATAATAATGATATAAATCAAGCAACTCCAAGAGCTGGCATTTCAAACTATCGATAGCCTCTCTCAGCTCGTTAATATTTGGATTATCATGAGATTTTATCATAAGCCCCCCTGCTTAAATGATTTCGCTCTTTTTCGAATTGCAAAGTTCATCTAAAGCTTCGAAAGCATGCCTCATGTGAGGAATAACAATCGATCCGCCAATAACAAGAGCAATATTCATAGCCTCGATAATTTCTTTACGGCTGCAACCTGATTCCAAAGCCTGTTCAATATGATATACAATACAATCATTGCATCT
>JAUQWR010000830.1 GCA_030835065.1 Candidatus Kapaibacterium sp. | reverse complement strand
CTCTGAGAGCGACAAAATTAAAATTTTCGGAATGCCCTATGCTTATTATTCAGGCAAAGGTACCAGCGAAGGCTTGACTATGTTCATTGATATTATTTTTGTAAAAACTCCAAATCAAAAAGTATTGATGATTTATAGTATTGCCGAAGAAGATATTATGAATAAATACAAAAATGAATTTACTAAAATAATTAAAGGATTAAAACCATTAAAGTTTTAAATTGTATATTGACTGCTATTATCTTGTTTTTCTTAGCTATTGATATCAACGCTCAATTATTACCAGGCGACGAAAAAGAATATATTGACCAAAGCGATAAAAGCTTTATTGAAGAATCTAAACCTTTAAATTACCTCGGCATTGATATTTTTTCTGTAAGAAACAAAAATGTGTATGACGCCTTTTTGGGTTTAAATAGAATTTTATCTAACGATATGATTGTTGGCCTTGATTTCGGATTTAGTGTGAAGCCAATTTTAATTAACGACAACAATGAAGTTATTTATACTAGCACTTTAGGAATCAATTTTGGTTATGATATCTACTTTGGCAAATATTTCTCAATTATTCCAATGTATAAAATTTATGCCGGATATACAGGAGCAAGTGACTCTCCGGATGCTCAAGAGGAATATAATCCTATAAGTTTCTATTTTGGTAATGATATTTCATTATCATTCAGAACAAAAATCTATAAAAATTACAATCTTTATGCGGGATTTGGATATAAATATCCTTTTAACTTTAGGAATGGAGGAATCGATTCTGAAGAAATGCGTAAGCTTTTCTTCAGAATCGGAGTTTGTATTTATAAATAATTATTTTTCATTCCATCTCAGGTTCCAACCAAACCTCATAATTCCAGAATATTCCATTTCGCTATAATCGAGTATACTACGCGTAAGACCTAACTGAACATAAAATCCACTTACACTAAGCGAGGCAACCGGTCCTATTCCCCAAAACTCATAAATATGGTCAAATGTAATTGTATACAAACCAACAGCACTCATCCCTAAAGACACCCTTATATCAGTAGTATGAGCAAAAGCATAAGACAAATCTGCATGTACAGAATTGTAACTCAATATCGATGAAGCTCCAACTTTCAGTCCGACATTTTCAAACCAAACACCAAAACCGGCTTCGAGCATTGTTGGATGCGAATAGCCTAAATACATTTCAGGATATACTGTTCTTAATTCCTTTATTGGTTCTGCTTTGCTAATTAGTGTCAAATTTTTGATATTTTTTCTATCAATTAGCATATCTTGATTGTTGCTTTCGATCAATCTTATTGATTGGCTTGAATCCAAAAATACAACTCTGCCTTGGTAGCTGCTGTCATTAACTAAGTTTACTCTATATATATCCTGGGCTACTAATAAATTAGCACATAATAACAAAAAACATGATAAAAGAATTATTCTAAATGCCATAATTGGCTCCATTCATAATAAATTACAAATCATTAAATTTAAACATATATCCAAACTGAAAAAACGCAAAATAATGGGCATTAAAATTAGAATTTCCATAGAGTATACCAGCTTCGAGATGCAAACCATAGTAATTCAAATTATAAGC
>JAUQWR010000829.1 GCA_030835065.1 Candidatus Kapaibacterium sp. | reverse complement strand
TTGGTTACGACAGCTTTTTTTTATTTTTTAATATTCTTTAGAATTGATTTAAAATTCTAATATCATTTTCGTAGAGAGCTCGGAGATCGTCAATACCTGTACGTAAAAGAGCAACACGCTCAATACCAAATCCAAAAGCATAACCAGTAAATTCTTCAGGATCTATACCGCCAGATTTTAAAACATTTGGATGCACCATACCACATCCGCATATTTCAAGCCAACCGCTATGCTTGCACACTCTGCAGCCTTTGCCGCCACACAGGAAGCAAGATATATCCATTTCTGCACTTGGTTCAGTGAAAGGGAAATATGATGGGCGGAATCTGAATTTAGAATTTTCGCCATACATTCTTTTTGCAAATACCATCATTGTAGCTTTAAGCTCTGCGAAGCTAACATTTTTATCGATATATAATCCTTCGATTTGATGAAATTCAGCAAGTGAACGTACAGAAATTGCTTCGTTGCGATATACTCTGCCCGGCATAATACATCTTATTGGTGGCTTTTGTGATTGCATCACTCTAATTTGAACAGGAGATGTGTGTGTGCGCAATAATAATTCTTTATCTGATTTGATAAAGAAAGTATCTTGCATATCACGAGCAGGATGGTCTGGTTGGAAGTTTAGAGCATCAAAGTTGTGATATCCATCTTCAATTTCTGGACCCTCTGCAATAGCAAAGCCCATACTTTCGAAAACTGCAACCATTTCGTCGAGAGTTTGTCTAATCGGGTGAATAGAGCCTGCAAAACCAGTTCGCCCCGGAAGAGACAAATCGATATCAGGACTAGATTGAGCAGAGTTTTCAAAATTTTCTTTACGAGATTTGAATTCCGACTCTGCAAATTGGCGAAGAAGATTTATTTCTTTGCCAGCAAGAGGTTTTTCTTCGGGCGATACAGACTTCAATTGGTCGAAAAGAGCTTGAAGAGTACCTTTTTTGACAAGATGAGTCAATCTAAATTTTTCTAAAGATTCTATGGTATCGACAGCATTAAGAGCTTGTTCGATTTCAATTCTAAGATTTTTAATTTGGTCAATCATAATAAAAAGCCAATATAAAGGAAAAAAGATGCAATATAAAAAAAAGGTATGATAAAATAAAAAAAAACCTGCAAGCAGAGAGCTAAGCAGGTTTTTTTTTGAAATTGATAAAGGGCTATTTAATAGCTTGCTTTACAATAGCAGTAAAGATTTCGGGTTTATTCATAGCGAAATCAGCAAGAACTTTACGGTTGATGTTGATATTATTTTCTTTCAAAGCATGAATAAGTCTCGAATAAGTAGTGCCGTTTAATCTTGCAGCAGCATTTATACGAACAATCCAAAGGCTTCTATATTGGCGTTTTTTGAGTTTTCTGCCAACGAAAGCATGAAGAAGACCATTTTCAATGTGATTTTTCGCAACAGTCCAAACATTTTTT
>JAUQWR010000828.1 GCA_030835065.1 Candidatus Kapaibacterium sp. | reverse complement strand
CTTTTAGCCAAATGATATATACTTGTAGTATCGATGATTGTAGTTTCGCCTTTTTCTTCTAAATAAGGATTTGCTAGGTCTGCCTTCAGTTTTATTGATTTTGCTAATTCTAAAATTGATTGAGTATTATTAATTCTATTCTCAATTTTTCTAAAATCATGCTCTTCGATCAATCCATTAGCAAAACCATATTTCATTAATCTTTGTAGTGCATTATCCTGACGAAGCAACAATCTATACTCCGCTAAAGAAGTAAATATTCTATATGGTTCTTCAGAATTTTTATTAATCAAATCGTCAATCAAAACACCGATATAGGCTTCTGATCTCTTCAATAAAAACTCTTCTCTTTCTAGTATTTTATTCGCAGCATTAATACCTGCAATCAATCCTTGAGCTGCAGCTTCTTCATAGCCGGAAGTACCATTTATCTGACCGGCAAAATATAATCCTTCTACTGCTTTAGTCTCTAAAGTGAATTTTAATTGATACGGAAAGAAGAAGTCATATTCTATAGCATAACCATAACGCATAATTTCACACTTTTCTAAACCTGGAATTGATCTCAATCCTTTTTCCTGAACATCTTCGGGAAGCGAAGTAGAAAATCCATTCACATAAACAGATTTTGTATGCAATCCCTCTGGTTCGAGCAATATCTTGTGAGAATCTCTATCGGCAAATCTATCAATTTTATCTTCGATAGAAGGACAATATCTAGGACCTATCCCCTGGATTCTACCGGTAAACATTGGAGATCTGTCAAAACCAGTTCGTAAAATTTCATGAGTATGCTCAGATGTTTGAGTCCCCCAGCAAATCAAATTATTTTCAACCTTATCAGTACGGAAAGAAAATGGAATTGGATTATCATCACCCGGGGCAACAGACAAATTTGAATAGTCAATAGAATCTGCATGAACTCTAGGAGGAGTACCAGTTTTAAGTCTTCCTTTTTCGAAACCATAATGAGCAAGCAAATCTGAAATTTTTTCTGATGCTGGTTCGCCTACTCTTCCACCTTTATAAGTATTAGTACCGGTAAACATCAATCCATTCAAAAAAGTACCTGCAGAAAGAATGATAGCATCAGCATACAAAGTTTCATTCGAATTTGTAACAAGTCCGATTACTTTATCATCTTTAATCAAAATTTCAATAGCAGTAGCAACAATGATTTTAAGATTAGATTGAGCATTCAACAATTCGAGAGCGAATTTAGGATACATGTCCTTATCGATCTGAGTGCGAGGCGACCAAACTGCCGGACCTTTCGAAACATTAAGCATTTTGAAAGAAAGCCCGCCTTTATCAGCAAGCATACCCATAGCACCACCAAGAGCATC
>JAUQWR010000827.1 GCA_030835065.1 Candidatus Kapaibacterium sp. | reverse complement strand
CATCACATATATTTTTTCGTCTGCTTCGGGAATAACCGGACTTTCTTCAGCCAATTTTTTACCAAGTTTTCTTCGCACTTTATCGACTTTAGTATTAAAAATAATACTATCAGGACGTGAGAAATAAATATATTCAAAAATACAATGCTTAGCTACAGGAGTTTCATCAATAATTTTATAAGACTTAAATTCTCCGGTCTCTACTGATTCATTATCAATAACAACAATTTCATTATGCTCTACCGAACGAATATATTCAGCATTAATAATATCAAAAGCGCAAGTCTCTGAAGCAGCAATATAAGCATATTTATCGCCAACCTTGACTCTGCCTATACTAAGCGGGCGCACTCCGTGTGGATCTCGGGCAGCAATCAAAGCATCTTCAGTAAGCATAACCAAAGAATAAGCGCCACGAGCTGTTTTAAGAGCTTCGCGTATTTGATCTATTTGAGTTTTTTGTTTGCTATGAGCAATCAAATGCATAAAAATTTCGCTATCGGTAGTAGTTTGGAAAATTGCTCCATCTTCGCGAAGTTGCTTTCTCAACTGAATAGTATTAGTGAGATTACCATTATGAGCAAGAGCCAAAATACCAGTATGATATATCATATTGAAAGGTTGAATATTAGCAATAGAAGACGAACCAGTAGTCGAATATCTATTGTGCCCAATAGCAGCCGAACCTTTAAGAACATCAGTAAACAAGTTCTGTTCGGAAAAAACATCAAGCACCAAGCCTTCGCCTTTAGTATAAGCAAATCTCATTTTTTGCTTTTGTTCATCAAAATAGAAAGAAGTGATACCTGCGGCTTCCTGGCCACGATGTTGGAGAGCATGAAGAGCGTAATAAGTCATTAAAGAAGCTTGCGGATGACCAAAAACACCAACTACCGCACAATTCGGACGAGCTTTGTCTTTATCCTCTACGATCATAAAATTTCCAGAATATGTATTTTGATAAAGAACAAAATTAATAATTTTTTTTGAAAATTTTTGAATAATATCTATAAAAATGCTTAAAATAGATTAAACTAAATTTTGGAAATCGTGATTAATTAAGTAATTTTGTAAGATTGATTTAAACAAATGATAATTACTAATTTGATTTAGGAGAATAAAATGGCATTCGTTCCTAATACCGATTCCGATAGAAAGGAAATGCTCGACAAGATTGGTGTTAATTCATTCGATGAACTTATTAAAGCGATTCCTGAAGAAGTACGTTTAAAAAATGATTTAAACTTACCACCAAGATTATCAGAATATGAAGTTGTAAAATTATTAGAAAACTATTCAAATAAAAACGTAACAGCTGCATCACATGTATGCTTTATGGGCGGTGGAGCTTATGATCACTTCGTTCCTTCGATTGTTGGTTCAATCATCGAACGTCCTGAATTCAAAACAGCTTACACTCCTTATCAAGCTGAAGTATCTCAAGGTACATTACAAGCAATGTATGAATTCCAATCTATGATTTGCCAATTGACAGGTATGGATGTTTCTAATGCTTCCATGTATGATGGTGGTTCAGCATTGGCTGAAGCTTGTCTTATGGCAAATGCTCATAATAGAAAAAATGAAATCATTATTGCTGGTAGTTTGAATCCTAAATATTTGCAAGTTGTTGAAACTATTACTGCTGGCAAAAATTTAAGCTTCAAAATGGTAGCTGATGAAAATGGTACCTGCGACTTAGCTGCTCTTAAAAATGAAATTTCTGACAAAACTTCTGCTGTTATTGTTCAGCATCCTAATGCTTATGGCAATTTAGAAGATGTATTCGAAATTGAAAAAATTGTTCACGAAAAGAAAGTAATGTACATTGCAGTAATTAATCCTATTTCTTTAGGTGTACTTGCAACTCCTGCTGAATATAACGCTGATATTGCTATTGGCGAAGGTCAAGGCTTAGGTATTTCTTTGAATTTTGGTGGTCCTTACTTAGGTATTTTCACTTGCAAAAATGAATTAGTTAGAAAAATTCCTGGCCGCTTGTCTGGTGTTACTGAAGATGAATTAGGCAGACGTGGTTTTGTACTTACTTTGCAAACTCGCGAACAACAAATCAAAAGAGAAAAAGCTACTTCAAATATCTGTACAAACCAAGGTTTGTTTATGCTTGCAGCTACTGTATATATGGCTACAATGGGCAAAGAAGGTATTAGAGAAGTTGCCGAACAATCAATGCAAAGAGCTCATTATCTTGCTAGTGAAATTGCTAAAATTCCTGGCTTTAAAATTTCTATTGACAAACCATTCTTTAATGAATTTTTAGTTGAAACTCCTGTGGCTGCTAAAGATATTATTGCTGCTGGCGAAAAAGATGGTTTCTTGCCAGGTGTTGATACTGCTAGATTCCCTGAGTGCAAACAAGGTTTGTTGGTTGCTGTTACTGAAAAACGCACAAAAGAAGAAATGGATAGCTTTGTTAATTT
>JAUQWR010000826.1 GCA_030835065.1 Candidatus Kapaibacterium sp. | reverse complement strand
TGAAATAAAAAATTGACTATAGTTTTCGACTAATCTCATCAATTCAGAATTTACAAAAGGTTTATGCAGAACGTAATCCATACCTGCTCTTACAAATTCTTCTTTAGAACCCATTGTAGCATGTGCAGTAACACCAATAATAGGAATAGCAGGTTTATTTAATTTCTTTTCAAATTCGCGAATCTTACGAGTAGCTTGCACTCCATCCATTACAGGCATTTTTACATCCATCAATACAATATGAAACTCTTCATTAGTAAATAAGTCAAGAGCTTCCTGACCAGTTTTAGCTACTTTGGTAGTGTATTTAGGATTTTTGGATAAAATATTATCCAATAAAAATAAGTTGGTAGGATCGTCTTCTGCAATCATAATTTTGATTTTTTTATGATTGCTATTCTTGTCCTCATGTTGTACATTGCTCAATCTAAAAGGAATTTTTATTTCGAAAATCGAACCCAATGATTCAATACTTTGTACGCTGATTTTACCATCCATAAGTTCGCAAAGCTCTTTTGCGATTGTAAGTCCAAGCCCTGTGCCACCATGTCGTTTGGTAAAAGAACTATCACCTTGCGAAAACATGTCAAAAATTTTCCCTATTTTGTCGGGAGCAATTCCAATACCTTGATCTTCAATTTTAAATCTTAGTATTACTTGATCTCTATCATGAGCAGTAGAATTAGTTATATTTTCGACTTTAAATTTGATTTCAGAATCAGATTTGTAAGAAAATTTGAAAGCATTATCTATAATATTAGAAATTATTTGATTCAATCTAAAACTATCACCAATAATTGTATCAGGAATATTAGGATCAATATAGCTTGTGAATGAATACTTTAATGAATTTGCTCGTTTAGTAAATCCATCAACAAGTTTATTTAGATAATCTTTAAAATTAAACTCAGATTCTTCAAGGAAAATCTTACCCATTTCAAGTTTAGACATATCAAGAATATCATTGATAATCTTTAATAAATGCTTTGAAGAATTTTGAATCATTCTAACAATTTCTTCTACTTCGCTAGGAAGATTATGATCATTAAGAAGATAATTAGTAAATCCAACAATAGGATTTAAAGGCGAGCGAATTTCGTGGCTCATATTCGATAAGAATTCAGTTTTAGCTCTATTAGAAGCTTCAGCTTTTTCTTTTGCCAGTTTCAATTCATTTTGCAATTCTTCTCGTTTTCTTCTAATTGAAATAATCAATTCAAATTCCTTGATAAGCATTGCAATTTTTTCTAAAGTATCTTCATCTATATATTGATTATTTGAAAGGTATATCACCATTATACCATTAAAATCATCGTGCTTATTTAAGGGGAAACCATAGGAATTAAAAGTAAGAAAACTTTTAAGAATACTATCTTCTGATTTGCTTTTTGTGGATTTATGATTAATTTCATAATAATCAGTAAGCTTAGTTTTGCTTATAATTGCTGGGCAATTTTTTTTGTCGATGTCTTCTTTTACTGAGAAAGTCAAATTTTTGAAAATAGATGTTTCTTCGCCTATAATATATTCAGGTATGATTATATTATTTTTGCAAAAGCCAAACCATAACTTATTAATACCATATTCTTTAGAAATTGCTTCTACAAAGGTTTGAATCAGATCTTGTTCTGATGAGTCAATATCTATGCTTCTTACTGCCGATATTACTCCACGAAAAGCAGAATAGCTTTTTAATATTTTTTCATCTTTTTTTCGTTTACTAATATCTCTAATTACGATAATTTCAGCGGTTTTACCTTCATGATCGACGAAAGTAATATTAACATTTACATTTAGTGTTTCATTTTTAGCATTAATTACATCAATTTCATAATTTGTTTGGAAAGGCAAGCCCTGAAGTTTGTTAGTCATATTATCTATAACAATTTGCTTATGATAATCAGCAATATAATCAATAATATTGGCTCCCACCGAAGTTTGCTTGTCTAAGAAAAAAAAGTTTTGAGCTTCTTTATTTGCGTAAATGGTAGATCCATTGATATGAACAATCACAGGATCGGGGAGAGATTCCAAAAATTCAAATCTTTCTTTAGCTAAGTATAGTTCTCTTTCTTTGTCTTTCCATTTTGTAATATCAATTATTGCACAATGGTATTCAATAACAAGTGAGTTATTATCTAAGCTTAGTTCTACTTGAGCATCAAATTCGATAGAATTTTTATCAACTAATTTAATTATTATAGATTGGTTTTCATCAATTTTGCTATTACTTATCAGAAAATAAATGTCGTCTTGAGATTCAGGATGAACAAATTTTCTAAAATCTTTATTAATCAATGATTTTTTATCTAAAGCAAATTTGTCGATTCCTGCTTTATTAATTTCAATGATATGAAGTTCTTCGTCGAGAGTAAGATAAATAATAGGAGCATTATTATATAGATCGGAATATCGTTTTTGAGAAATCTGTAGTTTATCGCGAGTTGCAGTAAGCTCATCATTTTGAACCTCCAACTCGATATGATAAATATTCAGTTCTTGTAATAATTTTTCTAAATCATCAATAGAAGTGAACTTTTTATCCACAACATTAGTCTGAAAAAATTCTTCTGCCTTTTTTCTTAACTTCAATAATTCATTACTTTTCATCATTTGCCCACAAATAACACAAGACACAAATTGTTATGCTTCGATTATTCTGAATACCTTATCGTTTCTTCTCACAAATTCGTTCATAGGAATCGAAATGGTTTCGCCTTTTTTGCCGGTAGCGGATATTTTATTGTCATTTCTAATTTCAGAAACTTTAGACTCGACAACTCCGCTTGTACTGCCAATGATAATAATATCATCATCAATATTTAAATCATCACTTTGAAGAAGTATTTCAGCAACTTTTATTTTTTGATAATAATTAGTAACTACTCCAATGTAATGCTTTTTCTTAGTAGCTTTAGATCCATGAATATCATTCCATTCGCCAAAAGTGCGCCCAAGGTAATATCCATCCCAAAAACCACGATTATATACTTCTGCAAGTTTTGATTCCCAAATCTGCACAAGTTCGGGCGAATAAGTATTGTTTTTCCAAGCATTAATAGCTTCTTTATAAACTGAGCAGACTCTTTTCACATAATCGGCAGGTCTGCCACGACCTTCAATTTTTAGAACCTCGACGCCTGCATCCAGTACTTTGTCCAAAAATCCGATAGTACAAAGGTCCTTAGGAGACATAATATATTCATTATCAATTTCTAGTTGATAGTTTTTTTCCTTTTCAGTCACTTCATATTTTCGTCTGCAGGGTTGTAGGCATGCTCCACGATTGGCAGAGCTATCATGAAGATGAAGAGATAGATAACATTTGCCGGATACTGCCATACACAAAGCACCATGAACAAACACCTCAATTCGTATCAAGTCACCGTTTGGTCCACAAATATTATTTGATTCAATATAATTACTTATCTCTTTGACTTGATCTAAACTAAGTTCGCGAGCTAAAACCATAACATCGCAAAATTGAGAAAAGAACTTAACTGCTTGTTTATTGCTTATATTTAATTGTGTAGAGGCATGAACATTAACATCAAGATCGCGAGCAGCTTGTATCACAGAAATATCAGAAGCAATTACTGCACTAATACCAGCTTCTTTGGCAGTATTGAGCATAATATCTACTTGCTCATAATCTTTGTCGTAAATAACAGTATTGAGAGTTAAGTATGATTTTACGCCATGATTTTTGCAAATATCTGCAATTTTTTTAAGATCAGCAGGTTGAAAATTAGCACTTGATTTTGAGCGCATATTTAAGTTGCCTGCACCAAAATATACTGAATCTGCTCCACCTTGAATTGCAGCCATCAATGTTTCGTATGTTCCTGCTGGAGCCATTAATTCAATTTTTTTATCTATTTTATTTATCATTTACTTAGAATTATTATATTAAAATATAGTAATTTATTCTGTTTCACAAAATGTTAAACAAAACATTATAAATTAATTTCAATTAGTGAAATAAACAAGAATTTTTTGTATTTACTAACTAATAAAATTAATGAACCATGATTCATTAAGTATATAGTATGATAAATCAATAAATTAGTAATATTACTTTTTATTTATCAAATGGTAAATATGCTTTTCTCCAATTCTGGCTTTAAGTAAGTAAATTCCCGTAGATAATGATGAAAGATCGATAAAATTTTCAGGATTATCAATACTCATAATTTTTTCAGCCCTGATATCGTATATTTCAATATTATTAATATTCTCGATATTGTTTATAAATAAATAATCTTGCACAGGATTAGGGTAAAACAATTCTCTATTAACTTCAGAAATTATGTTTCCACTTGTATTAATTTTGAACTTCCATCTATCTGACCATTCGCTATACGTATTATCAGAATATTTTGCTCTTACACGCCAATAGTAGTTGCCATCGTTATCAAATTTGTTGAATGAATAATTTGTTGAATTTGATATCGAGTCATTTATTAGAAGATTGTTTGCAAAAAATACTGGTGAATTAGATAATTGTATGTGATATGAAACAGCTTCAGGATTGTTCAACCATTTTAGATTGATAGATTTGCTTGTCAATTGACTCATATTTAAGGGACTTTCAAGTTTTATTGTTTCATTATCAGAATATTTATATTTAAATATTCCTTCTGAATTTATATAGAATAAGAAGTTATTGAATGTTAAAAGTTCATTTATAAAATTCTTTGGCTTGAATGGGACAATTAATTTAGACCAAGTGATTTGCTCTTCCTTAGTATCCATTTTAAAACATTCTTCTTCAGAATAAACATAAAAATAATCATTGTGATCAATAAATATTTTTAAATATTTGTCTGAAGGGATACCTTCGCTTATAAAAATCCAGGTTTTACCGTAATCCAATGATTTATAAAGTGAATTATGACTTGTTTTTGCATAGACATGATTAGCTTGATTTACAACAAAATCTACTATTTTACTCTTTTCAAGATTCCAGTCCCAATCAAGTTTTTTGGGTTTTTGATTGGGTTGATATTCATATATAAAATCGCCCCCAAAATATAGTTTATCATTAAATACCTTCATAATAGGGCTGGAATTCAAAAATTCATCTTTAAATACTATTTGAATATTACCATTTAAATCTAATTTATTCAGGCAATTTTTAGAGAAAAAATAAACAGAATCATTAAATACAACAATACTTGAAAAATCAACGGAAGGTTTAAATTCAGTAAAAGAAATTGAATCTAAACTACTTAAATACACTTTTAAATTATATGATTGTAGTATTGTATCACGTACTATTATAAATTGTTTATAATAGTCATAATCCTTTGAAACATCGCAGAAAATTGTCTCTAATTTTTCCGATTCATCATTGTATTTAAGAATATAATTGTTATCTTGAACATAAATATCGTTTTTATATGAGTATGCCTGAATTATATTGTGAAAATCCAAATTTCCAGATTCAAAACTCCAAGTCTTTCCTTTATCATCAGAAACATAAAAACCTTTTCTTGCATCAGAATATAAAAGTATTTTGTTTCCATTTTTGAATGCTTGATTAATACTTAAATCATTTATGTCGCTAATGAACCAGTTTTCGGCTTTTGTATTTGAAATAATTACATATGAATTTGTAACAGCTACAAAAATACTATCAGGTAAGTAGAAAAATTTATTAATAGCGATATTATCAAAAATTTGCTTCCAAGTAATACCAGTATCTTGGCTTAAATAAATTCCTCTATTGTTCAATCCCAAAGAATAAATGTTGAAGTCATTATCAATTTGAACATAATTATTAAATATCTCTAAATCTATATAATTCCAGGTAATTCCTGAATCGTTAGAATAAAATGAATTTTCTTTTTTTACAAGAAGAATATCTTTTCCGTTATCTATTAGTTTGTCAAATGGATTGCACAGATCAATAGAATCTAAATTTGAATTATAGATAATACCATTTTTATTAAAATATTTGCCTAAAGATGACTTTACAATTGGATAAATATATTGATCATTTCTTGAGATAATTGAGTCATTTTTTATAATAAGATTTAAATCCTGCTTTGATTTGGAGTAGCGTAATGAAACTAAAATTGAATTATCCTTATTAACTATAAGATTATAAATATAAGCGTCATTCAATTCATTTAGCATTAATTTTTTCCATGTTTTTGCATTATCAGCAGATGTATAAATGCTATTGTTTTTGGATATTGCAATTAAATTGTCTGAATTGTCAATAAGGTCGTATTCCAAAAAATTTGGCTTTTCGATAGGGTGCCAATTGCCGGATACTAAAGGTAAATATGAAAATAATAAAATAAATAATGTAATAATTTTTTTCATAATAAATCCTTCATTCTTTTTAAATAAAAATTATAACACAAATAATTTGAAATTGTTTCAATTGTTTAAAAAAATAAAAATATTAAAACTGTATTTTTTAGCAAATGATTAATACTCTTGGAAAAATTGTAAAAATTAAATATATTAGAATTGATTGCTGCTTAAGTAAATCATTATTAATACAATTTTTGGATTGTCTCTCCAAGACAAGATTCTAAATCAAAATAATATGAGCAAACAATGAGAATTATAGTAATAGTAATATTATTGTCACTAACATCTTGTTATTCAACAAAGGAAAAACAAGCTTGTATTGATAGGATAAGAGAAAAATCAAAAGCAAATGAACTGAGCCAAAAAGTAATTAACGGTCTTAGAGATTCAATGATTGACTGGGCAAATAAAGGTGTGCTAAGATATTCTTATTTAAAAAACAATTTAATGAAATATGATTATGAAGAGATAGTATTATTTACTAAAGATTCAAATAGAGCGTATTCATGTTATCATATGACTGATAAAGACTCAACATATATTTATCAGAGTATTGCTATGTATTATGCAGAGCGAAAGGAAGGAAAATGGATCCATTATTGTGAAATAGGACCAGTAATAGTATATTTCAGAGATAGGAATGATAACAAATCATGGACTAAAGAGCAATTGCAGAAAGAGTATGACAAGCAACTAATGAAATACTTGGATGTAAAAAATTGTAGAATAGATTATCCTGATACTCTTATAAATATTGAATTTCGTAGCGGCGATTTGTATAATGCAAAAAAAAGTTTTTGGGATGATTTTTATATGGAACAGCAAATGAAAAAATAAAACATAATAAGAAAATGATTGATAAATAATGATATTAAATTTATAAATATTATTCCGATTTTCATATACTATCGTGCAAATATAGAAATAAAATTTATAAATTGGATATATAAATCTATATTCAGTAAATACTAATATAATATTAGAGCCAACTAAGGGACTTGAACCCTTGACCTAATCATTACGAATGATTTGCTCTACCAACTGAGCTAAGTTGGCTTAGGGTTTCAAAATTAAAAAAAAATTCTAATAATTCAAACTTATAAAGATTCAGTTTTATTAATTAATGATATATCTGTGCAGTGTTTGTATTCTACTTGAATAGTAATATGATCGATATCAAATTCATGATGCAGAATTTCATTTATTTTTTCTCTTAAGGCATCGGCTTCGCTCAATAATAAATCATTACAAAAATCTACGTGACACTCAAAATGAATCTGAGAATCAGTAAGATTCCAAATATGAATATGATGTATGTTTTCAATTCCAGCAATTTGTTCCAATCTTGATTTAATCTCTTCGATATTTATGCCCGAAGGAGTTGACTGCATTAATATAGAATAAACCTGTTTAAGTATTTCATAAGTTTCTTTCAAAATGTATAATGAAATAGCACAAGTGATTAATGCATCAATCCAAAATATATTATAGAACTTAATTAATATAGCACCAGCAACTACAGCAACAGAAGAGATTGTATCTCCAAGCAAATGCAAATAAGCTGCTTTTATATTAATATTCTTTGATTTATCTCTATTCAATAAAATCATTGCAGTCAAATTGCCTAATAATCCAATTACTGCAACAATCAGCATAGTGTCGGAATCAATTTTTTCCTGATCGAAAAATCTTAAAACAGATTGATAAATCAGAAACAAACATATTCCAAATAGTGTAGCTGAATTGAATAGTGCTGCTAATATTTCTATCCTTTTGTAACCAAAGGTTTTTCTATTATTGGAAGGTTTTTTACCTACTTTGATAGCCAGATATGCAATAAAAATTGAGATAGTATCGCTAAGGTTATGAATGGCATCAGAAACTAAAGCTAAAGAATTTGATAAAATTCCTCCAATAATCTCTGCTAAGGCAATGATAAGATTAACTAAAAAGGAAACAAGCAGTCTAAAACTGCTTGTTTCCTTATCAATATTATGATGATCATGATGATGATGATCGTGCGACATTTATTTTACTTCGACAAAAATGTTTCTTGATACTTCGTTGCCGATAATCTGATTTTCATTTTCGTAATAAACAGTAACAGGACCGTTGAAAGGAGCTTTATCGACAACTTTCATTTCGACACCGGGTATCAAACCTTTCTTTTCGAAATAAGCAAGCATTTCTTCGTCGTAATCTGCAAGTCTGGTAATAATTACATCATCGCCTGGATTAGCAGAAATAAGAGCCATTTCATTATTTTTGGAGATAATACCATCTTTTGATGGAATTGGGTGACCATGAGGATCAAACTCCGGATTGCCCAGAATATCATCAATTTTTTCAACAAATTCAGGTGAAATAACGTGTTCGAGTCTGCATGCTTCGTCATGTACTTTATCTAATGGGAAGCCTAAAGCTTCTTTAAGATACAATTCAAGTAATCTATGATGACGTATTATTTCTAAAGCTATCTTTCTGCCTTCATTAGTCAATCTAACGCCTTTGTAGGAGTTATAGTCAACTAATTTCATGCCGGCTAATCTTTTTAGCATACCGGTAACAGAAGCACCAGATATATTTAGTTCTTTAGCAATACTTGTGGTAGAAACCAAGCCGTGTTCTTCCAGCTTGTAGATTGTTTTCAGGTAGTCTTGTACTGCCTGGCTTAATGGATTTTTATCTTCATTTATCATACAAATTAATTCTTAATTTGTTTATAATCTTTTCTGCTAAACTAAGAAATTTTTTATTCTTATCTAAATAAAATTTTGCAATTGGGCTAATATTATTTTAAATATTAAAGATGCAACGATTGCAATTATTATACTAAGTACAGACGACATTGTTACAATTTTCCAACCAAATTCCTTCCAAATCACTACAAATGTAGTAAAGCAAGGGAAGTAGAATGTAACAAATATTATAAATACAAGTGTTTGGTCGGCTGTCATTGGCAATTGTGCAAGTGCCTGAACGCCTAAGGCTTGGTTTGCCATTACTAATATTAACTCTTTCCTGAAAAATCCAAACAATAATGTAGAACCTAATTTTTCTGGAAGTCCAAGCAATGTGCTTACAACAGGTGAAAAAATATAATCTAAGTAATGTGCTACATTAAAATATTCTATCCATCCCAAAACAACACTACCAACTACTAAAAATAAAATTGCTTCTTTCACAAAATCATTGATTTTCAATCTTGTTTTATTGAATGACTGTTTGAGTGAAGGAATTTTTAGTCTTGGTATATCCATAATAAGAGGTGTATGGTTTTTTAGGAACTTTGATAATATTTTGCCATGAATTGCTATTGCAAATAATACAGTGATGTATACAATAATAGCCCAGAAAGGCTTTGCATAAACCACTGAAAGAGCGAAAATAACAGCAATCCTTGCAGAACAAGGTAAAAAAGGTATCAAAATGCTTGTTATTATTCTATCCCTTTTGTTTTCAATCATCCTCGTTGCATAAATTGCAGGCACAGAGCAGCCAAATCCCAAAATAAATGGAGCTACTGACTTGCCATGAAGTCCAATTTTATGCATAAGTCCATCAACTAAGAAAGCTACTCTCGACAAATAGCCAGATTCTTCATAAATTGATGTCAGAAATACTAAAGGTAGAAAATAGGGAAGTACTATACCTAAAATTCCGGAAAAACCTAAGAAAGCACCATTTACGGTATGCCACAAGAACTCATTTACGTTTTTCAGGCTTTCGATGTGCCCCGATAGCCAATCTAAAGGCGGAGCGCTGAGCTTGCTAAAGAAATCACCAACTATAAAAATAGTGAAGAAGTAAATAAAGAAGAAAGCAATTACGAAGAAATAACCGAAAATTGGATGAAGCAGCCAATTATCAAATTTTTCAGATAAAGGAGCTTTCCTAATTTTACTATAACTTGTAACTTGTTCGCTAATCGACATAGCTAAGTGATGGCGCTCGAGAGAAATGCTTTCGAAAGCATCTTTATGATGGCTACCATAAATTTCATCGTCAATAGCTTTTTTAGAAGACTCAATCAATTCATTTATATGATTTGGCAGCATATCAGGATTTTCGATTGCTTTAATAGCATAAAATCTTGGTGAACCATTTAATCCTTTAAGATGTGGCTCGATATCTGCTGATACTGCATTCAATTTTACTTCGAGATGATGAGTATATTTGAGAACCATTGGTGCTATTCGTGGGGAATTAAACTTTTGCAATGTAATATCGGTAAGTTCTTTAATTCCTTTGCCATAGACTGCCTGAGTAGGAACTACAGTGGTACCAATTATTGTTTCCAATTGTTGAAAATTAATTTTGATACCGTTATTATCAGCGATATCAGTCATATTTAAAACAACAATCATCGGTAGACCAAGTTCCATCAATTCTACAGTGAGCTCGAGGCTCCGAGTAAGCATAGAAGCATCAACAACATTGATAATTAAATCAATATTTTGATTCATCAAATATTTTGTGGTTATCTCTTCAGCGGGATGAGTTGGATTGAGTGAGTATAGACCCGGCAAATCTACAATTCTGAATTTAGTGCCATATAGATCTATTTCAGATGAATTTATATCGACAGTTGCGCCTGCTAATGAAGACCTATTATCGGTCATCATTTTGAACAAAGTACTTTTTCCGGAGTTAGGTTGTCCGATAAGTACAGCGGACAAACTTTTCATTTATAATACTTATTAAATCTCAACAATAATTTTATCTGCTAAACCTCTGCCAATGGCGACTTTAGATTCACTATTAGATAAATTTTGGACTAAAACAGGACCCCATTTTGCCCAAGTTTGCTTAATAAGGATGTCATTGACATGCAATCCTATAATATTCAAGTGTCTTTTGATATCTCCACCGGCAGTTATCTCTTTAATTTTCAGCTTTTTATCAGCCGGCGCATCGGTCAGTTTTATCTTCGCCATTTCACTCAAAAACATCTATATTTGTCCTATTTTTCACATTTAGGAAATGCTAATACTCTAATATAGTTAAAACTAAAGAAATAAAAAAGTATTTTTTCATTCAAACTAAATAATTTATTTTTAATGAATATTTTTGGTAAAAAATGATATTGTTTTATGAATATTGCTTTATTAATTGAATACGACGGTACTAATTACAAAGGCTGGCAGACTCAGGCAAATGCAATAACTGTGCAGCAGACTATTGAACAGTCTATCGAACTTGTTATCGCAAATAAAATTAATCTGATTGGATCAGGTCGTACAGATGCTGGAGTTCATGCTTCGGGGCAGGTAGCAAATTTTAGAATTAATGAAATTAATATCCCTGAGGATAAGCTTGTCAAGGCTATTAATTCAAAACTGCCGAGAGATATCAGAATAAAAGATGCTAAATATGTAAAGGAAGATTTTCATGCGCGGTTTGATGCAAGCGCTAGAAGGTATTCATATACTCTTGCATGTATCGAGTCAGTTTTTGATAGGCATTTTTCTACATTTTATAAATTTCCATTCGATAAGCAACTATTATTGGACTCAGGTAAATTTTTTGTTGGTAAGTATTGCTTTACTTCATTTTCTAAAAATAATCCTGATACAAAAAACTATATATGTAATATCGAAGAATGTTTTTGGGAAGAACAAGAGAAATTTTTGAGATTAAGAATAAAAGCAGATAGGTTTGTTTATGGCATGGTGCGCTCAATAGTTGGTGCAATGCTTGAATACTCCAGAAAAAAAATATCCCGAGAAGAAATTCTTTTCAAACTGAACAACCCCAATAGAGATCGTATAAGCCCATTGGCTGCTCCAAATGGTTTAGTACTAGAAGAAATATACTACTCTGATAAAATATTCTAATGAATTGATGTTTAGCTAATAAATAAAAAAAAAGGCTTGATTTCTCAAGCCTTGTCGGGGTGGAGGGATTCGAACCCCCGACCCCCTGGTCCCAAACCAGGTGCGCTAGCCGGGCTGCGCTACACCCCGATTCTCATTTAACAAATCATTAATGTCATCATTAAAGAGATTCAAAATTAAGGAAAATTTTTGATATACGCAAGAAAAAAATAAAAAATTTAAAAAAAATTATTTTTTTTCAAAATTTGAGATACGAATATCTCTTCTTTGTTTAGCTAAGACCCTCATATCAACGAACCTATCGGCTTCATCGACAATTTCGACACCAAGCATAGTTTCGAGAACATCTTCCATTGTAATCAGCCCTTCGACTCCACCATATTCATCAACAACAATAAAAATATGCTGTCTTCTATTTAGAAATCTATCAAGGGCATTATCTAGAGGAGCATTTTCGGGAATAAAATATACATCACGTTTAAAATCTCTTAGAGTTTTATTGTTTTTGCCCCTTAAAGCAGCGTGAAGAACATCTTTTGCCATAACATAACCAATAACACCAGTATCGAAAGAATCACCTTCCCAGATAGGGAATCGAGAATACATTCTGAGTTCGGGCATATTAATAACATCTTTTACCAAAGTATCTGCTTTACAACTAAAGATAACGGTTCGTGGAGTCATAACGTCTGAAACAAGAACCTCTGAGAATTTCATAATATTTTTTAAAATTCTATATTCATCGTCATCAAGATTTCCTTCTTCGCGGGCAATTTCCACAAGTTCAG
Organism: Candidatus Kapaibacterium sp.; assembly: GCA_030835065.1. Lineage (GTDB taxonomy): Bacteria > Bacteroidota > Ignavibacteria > Kapaibacteriales > UBA2268 > JAUQWR01. The sequence continues at coordinate 289 of JAUQWR010000826.1, read as the reverse complement.
AAATTTCTTCACGAGCAGCTTCTTCATCTTTTTCGCCGGCAATCAATCTAATAAGGTAATTTGTGAGCAGTGCTACTGGTTTGGTAAGCATTGCAATCCAAATAATAGTTTTGCCAAATTTAACTGCAATATTCTCACTAAGCCTTTTGCCTAGAGCATAACTTGCATTACGTGTTATTATCAGTATTGCACAAGAAAATAAGCATAGAACCAATGCAAATGCAAATGGAAGACTAAAAAGAAGATAGCCTAAGAAAAAGAAAGATAATAGATAGATTAGTCGTTCAAA
>JAUQWR010000825.1 GCA_030835065.1 Candidatus Kapaibacterium sp. | reverse complement strand
CAATTAACACAAATATATTTGCCATTAAATCCACAAAATTTAAGCAATGTAGAACCAACTCTTGCATTCAATACCGCAGTAAGTTTTATGACAAATACAAATTGGCAATCGTATTCAGGAGAAAATACTTTAAGTTATTTTGTTCAAGCGATTGGATTGACTGTCCAAAACTTTTTAAGCGCAGCAACTGGTATAGCAGTTTTCCTGTCAATATCTAGAGGAATTAGAAATAAGCAAACAAAAAACTTAGGAAACTTTTGGAAAGATATTACTAGATCGACTCTGTTTTTATTATTGCCATTAAGTGTCATATTAGCAATTTTTTTGATATCTCAGGGAGTCGTACAAAATATAAACCATTATAGTGAAGTTGTTACTTTGGAGGGGTTTAAACAGCTTATACCAGGTGGTATGGCGGCATCTCAAATAGCTATAAAACAATTGGGAACTAATGGTGGTGGATTTTTTGGTACGAATTCTTCTTTCCCGTTAGAAAATCCTACAGCATTATCAAATTTTCTTCAGATGTTGTCTATACTATTGATACCAGCTGCACTAACTTTTACTTTTGGCAAAATAGTTGGTTCGACCCGCCAAGCCTGGACAATATTTTCTGTAATGATGATATTATTGATTATCGGACTATCAGTTTCATTATACTCAGAATATTCAATGAATTCAAATATTAACATTGCAGGCAATATGGAAGGAAAGGAAACAAGGTTTGGTATAGCTAACAGTGTAATTTGGTCAACTGCCACAACTGCTGCATCCAATGGTTCAGTAAATGCTATGCACGAGTCATTAATGCCACTTTCCGGTTTAGTTGCAATGTTGAATATGATGACAGGAGAAGTAATATTTGGTGGTGTTGGTGCGGGTATGTATGGAATGCTCGTATTTATAATTCTCACAGTATTTATTGCAGGACTGATGATTGGACGAACGCCTGAATATCTAGGGAAAAAAATTCAGGCAAAAGAAGTTCAAATGGCGATTGTTGCTATTATAGCACCAAGTTTTGTGATACTTGTATTTTCGTCAATAGCAGTAATGGTGCCAGAAGGCATTTCAAGAATTTTTGAAAGTGGAGCACATGGATTTTCAGAAATCATATATGCTTTTAGTTCAGCTGCAGGAAATAATGGAAGTGCATTTGCTGGGTTAGGAACAAATACTCCTTTTTATAATATCATGATTGGAATTGGTATGCTTGTAGGCCGCTTCGCTGTAATAATACCGGTAATAGCAATTGCAGGTTCATTATCAATCAAAAATAAAATACCAAATAGTCAAGGTACTTTTAGAACTGATAATGTTCTCTTCGGTTTTTTACTATGTTCAGTTATTCTAATTGTAGGTGCATTAACATTCTTGCCCGCACTCTCTTTAGGTCCAATTATTGAGCATTTGACAAATATATTAAATTAGTTAGGAAAAAAAGTAAAATGAAGAATACAAATGCTTTATTCAGTAAGGATTTGATTTTGAGAGCCATTATTGATTCTTTCAAAAAACTAAATCCTAGTAAGCAAATTAAAAATCCTGTTATGTTTATTGTTTTCATAGGATCAGTTGTTACAACAATAATAACTTTGTATCAGTTTTCTGGCTTTAATTTGCAATTATCAATTTGGTTATGGTTTACAGTATTGTTTGCTAATTTTTCTGAAGCAATTGCTGAAGGCAGAGGTAAAGCTCAAGCTCAATCACTTAAGAAAATGAGGACAAATACATTTGCAAGACTACTAATGGGCGATTCAGAAACAAAAGTCAATTCGACAGAATTAAATATAAACGACATTGTGATTTGTGAGGCTGGTGATACAATTCCCGGAGATGGAGAAGTTGTTGAAGGAATTGCAAGTGTAGATGAATCTGCAATAACAGGAGAATCAGCACCTGTAATTCGTGAAAGTGGAGGCGATAGAAGTGCTGTCACGGGTGGTACAAAAGTAATCAGCGATAAAATAATTGTGAGGATTACTTCTAAAGCCGGTGATACATTTCTTGACAAAATGATTGCACTTGTGGAAGGTGCAAAAAGGCAAAAAACACCTAATGAGATTGCTTTAACAATTCTTTTGAGTGGAATGACTATAATATTTTTATTAGCAGTTGTTACTTTGAAACCATTTGAATTATATGCTCTTAATTATTCTTCTAATAATTCATCAACTATAACCATTCCGGTTCTCATTTCATTATTAGTATGCTTAATACCAACGACTATTGGAGGCTTGTTGTCTGCAATCGGTATAAGCGGAATTGATAGATTAACAAAAAGAAATATTATTGCTAAAAGCGGAAAAGCAGTTGAAGCTGCAGGTGATGTGGATGTACTTCTATTAGATAAAACTGGGACTATCACTCTTGGAAATCGAATGGCAACGGAATTTATACCAGTTAATAAGGTTGATATTAGGATTCTTGCTGAAGTTGCATATTTATCTTCATTAGCTGATGAAACTCCAGAAGGAAGATCAATAGTTGTTTTAGCTAAAGAACACTTTTCCATAAAGTCTAAACACTTTAATCCTAATAATTTTAAGTTTATAGAATTTTCAGCTCAAACAAAGATGAGCGGTATTGACATTCAAGAAGAAAATTCAATTAAGCTAATACGTAAAGGAGCAAGTTCAGCAATCAAAAACTATGTTAAAGAGAATGGAGGAGATTTTTCAGAAGAGGTTGAATTTATTGTTGAGCAAGTTGCAAAGGAAGGCTCAACACCATTAGTTGTATGTGAAAACAACAAAGTGCTTGGTATAATAAAATTAAAAGATATTGTTAAAAGTGGTATTAAAGAAAGGTTTGAGCAATTACGAAAAATGGGAATTACAACAGTTATGATAACTGGAGATAACCCTTTGACTGCAGTTTCAATTGCTGCGGAGGCTGGAGTAGATGATTTTATAGCAGAAGCTTCGCCCGAAGATAAGCTTTTGAGAATTAAAGAAGAACAGGCTAAAGGGAGACTTGTTGCTATGATAGGTGATGGTACAAATGATGCTCCTGCTCTTGCTCAAGCCGATGTTGGAGTTGCAATGAATACTGGAACTCAAGCAGCACGAGAAGCTGGAAATATGGTTGACTTGGATAGTAATCCAACTAAATTGATTGAAGTTGTAGAAATCGGGAAGCAATTACTTATGACACGAGGAGCTTTAACAACGTTTAGTATTGCAAATGATGTTGCTAAGTATTTTGCTATTCTACCAGCAATTTTTGTGTCTCTATATGCAGTAAATTCAGAAAAAGGAGTTTTATCAACTTTGAATATTATGGGACTTACAAGCCCAGAAAGTGCAATTTTAAGCAGTATTATTTTTAATGCTTTAATAATTATTGCATTGATTCCATTAGCTTTAAAAGGTGTAAACTATAAAGCTGAAAGTGCAAATAAAGTTCTTCAGAAGAATATCCTGATTTATGGTTTAGGAGGACTAATAATTCCATTTCTTGGAATTAAATTAATTGATATTATCTTAAATCTTTTCAATCTTGTATAAGTGGAGTAGGCAAATGAAAAATATATATATTAGTCTCAAGTTGTTTTTGGCACTTAGTATCATAACCGGAATATTATATCCTTTGTCAATAACAGCATTTGCCCAATTGTTTTTTAAAGAAAAAGCAAATGGATCATTAATTTACAAGGATGGAAATTGTATAGGTTCTGAATTAATTGGTCAAAAATTTCATTCACCAGAATTTTTTTGGGGAAGACCTTCGGCAATCGACAATAATCCTTATCCATCAGGAGCAAGCAATATGAATCCGTTGGGTGAAAAACTAAAAACATTAATAGAAAAACGAGTTGATACTATAAATAAATATCATTCAAATATAGATTTGAAATCAATTCCAATAGATTTAATTTTTGCATCGGGAAGCGGTGTAGATCCGCATATTTCACCAGAAGCTGTTTATTTTCAAATTGAAAGAGTTTGTAAATATAGGAATTTAAATGATAAGCAAAAAAAGAAACTTTTAGAAGTAATAAATTCGTCTTTAGAATCTAATGATTTGATAATTGGTGGACAAAAAAAAATAAACGTTTTAAAATTAAATTTAAAGCTGATGGAGATTTAAAGTGGCTACTCCTGAAGAATTATTAGAAAATATTAAAAATGAAGAACAAAAAAAGTACAAAGGGAAACTTAAAATTTTCCTAGGTATGTGTGCGGGTGTTGGTAAAACTTATGCCATGCTCCAAGAAGCGCATCAATTATTGAATTCTTCAAAAAACATATTAGTAGGTTTAGTTGAAACTCATGGTAGAATTGAGACAGAAAAGTTGCTTGAGGGACTAAATATATTGCCAAAGTCAAAAATTATTTACAAAGGAGTTTCTTTCGAAGAATTTGATGTGGATAGAGCTATTAAAATAAAACCTGAATATGTTATATTAGATGAGTTAGCTCATACAAATATTCCAGGCAGCAAACATACTAAGAGATATTTGGATGTTATAGAACTTCTAGAAAATGGAATCAATGTAATGACTACATTAAACATTCAACATGTAGAAAGTAGAAAAGAAATCGTTGAGCAAATTACAGGAGTCATTATTCAAGAAACTGTCCCAGATTCAATCATCGAAATGGCTGATTATATTGAATTGATAGATATACCAATTGATGAAATATTGTTTAGATTACAAGAAGGCAAAGTATATATACCAGAAAAAGCTAAAATTGCATCTTCGAATTTTTTCAGAGAAGGGAATTTAATCTCCTTAAGGGAGATGGCTTTAAGATTGACAGCTGACAAAGTAGATAGCGATTTAATTGATTACAAGCGAGAGCAAAGAATTAAAGAAATATGGAAGTCGAATGATAAATTGTTAGTGGCTGTTGGGCCCAGCCCATTTTCTTCTGAATTAGTTAGAATTGGTCGAAGATTATCGTATATTTTAAAAATAAAATGGTATGCTGTTTATATTAATACAGGCTCTACACTTAATAAAAATGACGAAGACCAATTAGATAAAAATTTAAGATTAGCAAAAGAACTTGGTGCAGAAGTAATAACAACTGCTGATACAAATTTAGTTGATGGTTTGTTGAAAGTAGCAAGAAACTTTAATGTAAGTCAAATTGTAATTGGAAAACCCCAAAAATATAATTTGTTTAATTATTTAAAAAGGAACAATTTTATTGATGATTTAATAAATAGAAGTGAAGAAATCAATATTACTCTTGTACGCCCCAATAGTAATAAAGAATTAAAAAAAGTAAAAACAAGGATAAAGAGCTGGAATATTCAAAAAAAAGAACTTATGTTCTCTATATTATCAGTATTTTCGATCTCTGCTCTTTGCTTTCCCTTTAGTAATTTTATTGGTTATCAATCTGTAGGATTACTATTCTTATTAAACCTACTTTTAATGTCATTTTATACGGGACGTACTTCTATAATTATTAATTCTATTTTGACATCAGTTTTATGGAATTTTTTCTTTATTCCTCCTTTATTTACTTTTAATATTCATAGAATTGAAGATGTTCTTACATTAATTTTAAATTTTTCCTTAGCCATTACAACTGGTTTTCTTGTGTCAAAAATAAAGCGTCAACAAGTTTTGGTTCAATTAAGGGAAAAATATACATTAGCGTTATTTAATTTTACTAAAGAATTATCAAATTGTAAAAGTAAAAATGATGCTATATTAACCTCAATGATGCATATACAAAAGAATACAAATTACAATGCTACTTATTTCGACCATATGGCAAATCCTGTTATAAGCTCTGATTATTTATATAATTTCAATGATAAAGAAATTGCAATAGTGAAATGGGTATTAGAAAACAATCGGATTGCAGGAAAATTTACTGATAATTTACCCAATACAATAGGGCAGTTTTTTCCAATAATATCTCTTAAAACTAAGATAGGTGTCCTATGCCTTTTAAATGACAAAAAGCTTTTAGTAGAAGACGAAAATCTAATCAATAATATAATTGAAATCTTGATTGCATTTTGTGAAAAGGAAGATGCTGAAACTAAAGTAAAAAGTCTTGAATTGGAAGTTGAAACCAATAAATTGTATAATACATTGTTAGATTCAATTTCGCACGAATTTCGGACTCCAATTGCTGTGATTTCAGGTTCAGCAACAAGTTTAAAAGATTCAAAAATAATTAATAATACAGCTCTAATTGACAGTTTAGCCAATGAAATTTATATTGCATCGAAAAGGTTAGATAATTTAGTTGAAAACCTCTTAGATATTTCCAGATTGGAAACTGGAAAAATCACTCTTAATAAGGAATTTTATTATTTAAGTGATATAATTTCTGATGTTCTATATCAATTGAAAAATGAATCTATTGGTCATAATATTATAGTAAATTTAGATGATTTTAATCCTTCATTGTATATAGATTATGGTTTCATTAGTCAGTCTATTTTCAATATTATTCATAATGCTTTGATTTACAATTCAAATGGTACTCAAATTTCTATTGTATCAAAAAGAGTTGAGAATTATATGGTTTTAACGATTACAGACAATGGTATTGGAATTGCCCCCGAATACTCATTTAAAATTTTTGAGAAGTTTTATAGAGTTCCAGGTTCTAAAACTGGTGGAACAGGGTTAGGGCTATCAATTTCTAAAGGATTTGTTGAAGCACATGGAGGATTCTTGCAATATAAGAACAATACACCTAATGGCTCAATTTTTGATTTGGGTTTACCTTATGAATAATAAAATAAATATATTAGTAATTGACGATGAGCATCAGATAAGAAAACTTCTAAAACTGACTTTAGAAGCAAATGATTATGTGGTGATAACTGCCGAAACTGGTAGAGCTGGTATTCAATTAGCTGCTTCGAACCAACCAAACCTAATTTTGCTTGATCTCAATTTACCAGACGAAGATGGTTTATTTGTTTTGAAAAGTATTAGAGAATGGAGTTCTTCTCCAATAATTATTCTATCGGTGAGAAGCTCAGAAAACGAAAAAATTAAATTACTTGATTCTGGTGCTGATGATTATATCACCAAACCATTTCATTCAGGAGAACTGTTAGCGCGAATACGGGTTGCTTTAAGACACAAAGAAATAATACAAGATACACCAATTGAGAATATTGGTGAATTTGAAATTAATTATGCAGCTAGAACAATAAAGAAAAAAGGAGTAATCTTAAATTTTACTTCAACTGAATATGCAATTTTTAAACTTTTTATATCGAATAGAGGTAAGGTCTTGACTCATAGTCAAGTTCTCGAGAAAATATGGGGAAACCCGTTTTCAGATGAAACTCAATATCTTAGAGTATTTATAGGGCAAATAAGAAAAAAGATTGAGGAAGACCCTGCAAAACCTAAGTTTCTAAAAACAATTTTAGGAGTTGGATATATTTTTCAGGATATGAGTTAAAATCAATTTACACCAATTTATTCCTAATTCTCTAAGCATTTTAATGATGAGCCTGAATTAAATTGAGGGTTTTAATATTTTTCCGACTTATTGATCAGTACTTACAAAACAGTATATTAAATCATAAAAATATCAATTCAGTAATAAAGAGCTTGTCGAAAAATTCAAAACTAATCTCCATAAAATTAATTGATTTTGTAATCACTTTTATTGAAATTATTGCTGAAACCCAATATTTTTCATATTATATTTTTTGAGCTTGTCTTACGTTTAATGCATCCTCTTTTTTGAATTTCTTCCAAATCTATTCTATTCTTCAAATTATAATTTTTACAAATTTTTTAAGATTGAAATATTTATTAAATTAAATATGGAAAAGAAATAAATTGAAGAATAAATCTCATGAGCTTAAGTGAAAGATTAGATATCATTTATAAGACTCCTAATGGGAATATCAACATTTCTGTTATTTTCTCCGACGAAACATTTTGGTTAACTCAAAAAGCTATGGCAGAGCTATTTGGAGTTGCTGTACCTGCAGTAAGCAAACATATAAAGAATATTTTTATAAAAGGCGAACTTCAGGAAGATTCGCCTATTTCCAAAATGGAAACAGTCGTGAACCGTGGCTTTAGAGGCGAGGTAAAAGAAGAAATTGATAGTTTTAGCTTGGATATGATAATTGCCGTTGGATACAGAGTAAACAGTTGTAATACTACTCAGTTTAGAATATGGGCTATTAAGACTTTAAAAGAATTTATCATCAAAATATACTTTTTGGCAGTAGAAGAAGTAATAATAATTTTGGGAAAGAAGTGAGTTTGAGACTAAAAATTACATATATAATATATTATATATAATCGAAATAACATAAAAGGTATAAATGGAAACAAATCTTGCAATATTTGAAGAGTACAAAATACGCCGTAAGTACGACGAAGAGAAAGATATGTGGTATTTCTCGGTTGTAGATATTATTCGTGCATTAACCGACCAAACAGATTTTCAGAAAGCCCGCAACTACTGGAAAGTTCTTAAAAACAGATTAATAAAAGAAGGTAGTCAAGTGGTTACAAATTGTAACCGGTTGAAATTAGTTGCAGATTAAAGAAAATAATGATGGAAGCAAACAAAACATCTGAAATCATCATTTATAGAACACCAAAAGGCAAAGTAAGCTTTGATGTTATTTACACCAACGAAACGTTTTGGTTAACTCAAAAAGCTATGGCAGAGCTATTTGGAGTTGCTGTACTTACAATAAGCAAACATATAAAGAATATTTTTATAAAAGGCGAACTTCAGGAAAATTCGACTATTTCCAAAATGGAAACAGTCGTGAACCGTGGCTTTAGAGGCGAGGTCAAAGAAGAAATTGATAGTTATAGCTTGGATATGATAATTGCCGTTGGATACAGAGTAAACAGTTATAATGCTACTCAGTTTAGAATATGGGCTACTAAGACTTTAAAAGAATTTGTCATCAAAGGTTTTGCTCTTGATGATGAAAGACTTAAACTGGGAAAGAAATTCGGCAAGGATTATTTTGAAGAGCTCCTTGGAAGAATTAGAGACATTCGAGCCAGTGAACGCAGGTTTTATCAGAAGATTACAGATATTTATGTGCATTCTGTGGATTATGACAAGGATGCTCAGATTAAGAAGGACTTTTTTGCTACTGTTCAAAACAAGCTTCATTGGGCGATATCAGGACAAACTGCCTCGGAAAACATTAATAAAAATGTTGATGCTACTAAGTTCTATATGGGATTAAGTACTTGGGTAAATGTTCCTGATGGAGTTTTAGATTATTCATTTAATACAGCAAATAGATAATGCAGGGAGTAGAAAATATGCAAAAGAATTTTGAAAATAAATCCGTTTTATCATAGGGATGAAGGAATGAATCTTAAATTAAAACTTTATTCGAGTTTCAAATTCTGGAAATTTCTTGATAAATGGAAACAAAAAGAATTTAAAATCAAAAGAAAATACTATTCTTTTCAGGATAAAATTTTTGCTTTAAGATTGAATTTTAATATTTCATGGACATATTGGAAACTGTCAATATTCCAAATATTAAAATCAGTTTTATTTGTCATTTTCCTTCTTGCCATCGAAGGATTTTTGATTCAATTTGGTAAACAAAATTGGAATCAATTACCTCAATTCATTCAGCAGATTTATCTCATATTACCTGTAATAAGTGATACGGAAAAATATTCAAATTTGATAATACCTTTTCTATCTATTATTGCAAGTGTTAATGGGTTAATTCTTGCTCTCTTTTTCCCAATAATTACGTCAATTATAACTGCTGCGTTTGTTAAAGTACCAGGTGATGTTAGATTCCTTTTGCTAAAAGAACCAAACACTCAGAATTTTATTAAGAATATTACTTTTATCCTATCATTATCTATACTTTCAATATTTTCGATTATTATTAACCATAAACCTGAGATTTTAATTCTATCACTAATAACATTGCTAAGTTTAAGAGGATTTTATTATTTAATAAAAATTGGTTTCGGCATCTTTCAATATTTTGATCCATCAAGCTTGACAAAAATAATAATCCAAGACATTTATAAAAATTTCCAATATGCAACAGTGAAAGGTAGGTATAGCAACGATAAAAATTTCCAACATCATTATTACCTTAACACTTACAAAAGCATTGAACAGTTAAAAATATTAATTGGCATAATAACTCAAGAAAAATTTTTACAGTCATCTTCTTTTAGAGAGACAATAAATTCTATTTTGGTATTTTTAGAAATCTATCAAGAAAACAAATATGATATTCCTTTAGATAGTTTGTGGTTCCAAAAAACTGTTAAGCATCAATCTCCATTTACTACAAATTATTTTAAAAAACAGTTATCCTTAGAATTTGACACAATGATACAACCGGAACAAGTTTCAGATTTTAATTGGATTG
>JAUQWR010000824.1 GCA_030835065.1 Candidatus Kapaibacterium sp. | reverse complement strand
AACTCGGTGATAGAGATTCAATTTCTTGGATTGGACCTGCTGGCTACTATGTTATTACTGTTAAATGCCTCGATACACTCGATTATGGTAAATATCAAAATCCGGCAAGCAACGAAAAAAACAGAAGAATTTACCGACCTTATCTCAATGAATGGACTTATAGAGAACAAACAGCCATTGGCTTGATACCAAACACAAAATCCACAGTTGTCTGGAGTGCTTTCAAGTGGTTTGGTTATCACGAAGTTAGTCTCTACAATCCTGATTGGAATTATTTGAAATGGCTTTTGCAAAATATCGGACAAAACCAAGCAAATCCTCTACTTTCGAGTATAGAAGGTGGTCTGGGCGTTTTTGGTTCGGCATCTACCATAAAAGCACGAACATTTTTAAAGAAAAATCAACCATAAAAACAAAAGGGATGCCAAAAGCATCCCTTAACTTTATTTGTCATTTTTGATTATACTATAAAGTTTATCAATTTATTTGCAACGAAAATTACTTTTCTGATTGGCTTATCTTCGATAAACTTTTGTACTCTTTCGTCGGCTAATGCCAATTTCTCAACTTCTTCCTGTGTCGAATCATTAGGGACTTCAAGTTTAGCTCTAATTTTGCTGGAAACTTGCACAACAAATTCAATTTTTTGCTTCACAATTTTAGTTTCGTCATATTTTGGCCATTCAGCAAATACAATCGAATTATTATTTCCTAAAATTTGCCACATTTCATCGCAAATATGAGGCGCAAATGGGGCAAGCAATACAACAAAACTCTTAATAGCTTCAAGTGGTTTCACTTCAGCTTTTGTAAATTCATTTACAAAAATCATCATCTGGGCAATAGCAGTATTAAAACTAAGGTTTTCGATATCTTCGCCAATTTTTTTAATTGTACTATGAAGTATAAACTCCTGATCTGGAGTCATATCAATATCCTTAAGGTTAGAGCTTAATTTACCTTCGTCGTCTGCTACTAATCTCCAAGCTCGATTCAAAAATCTGTTGATACCTTCAATTCCGGTGCTCGACCAAGGTTTAGAAGCTTCTAATGGACCAAGAAACATTTCAAATATTCTTAATGAATCTGCTCCAAATTCTTCGACTACAACATCAGGATTTACTACATTACCAAGCGATTTAGACATCTTTCTTCCATCTTCGCCCATAATAAGACCCTGATGGAACAATTTCTTGAATGGTTCTTTAGTGGATACATAATTATAATCAAAAAGCACTTTATGCCAAAATCTAGCATAAAGCAAATGAAGAACGGCATGCTCAGCACCGCCAACATAAAGATCGACACCTTCAGGGCTCATCCAATAATTTTCTTTTGCCTTATCGCAGAAGCTTTCTTTATTAAATGGATCGGCATATCTCAAATAATACCAGCAGGAACCAGCCCATTGAGGCATTGTATTAGTTTCGAATCTAGCCTTTTTGCCAGTCTTTTTATCAATAAAATTGACCCACGAATCGACATTTGCCAGAGGTGACTCTCCGGTGCCTGCAGGTTTGAAATCAGCTACATCAGGTAGAAGCAAAGGCAATTCATTTTCATCTAAGGCTCTTTTTGTGCCATCTTCGAAAAACATAATTGGCATTGGTTCGCCCCAATATCTTTGACGCGAAAACAACCAATCTCTAAGTTTAAATTGAATTTTCTTTACGCCTAAACCTTTTTTGCCAATCCAATCTATCATTGTGCTTACAGCATCAGGAGTTGCAAGCCCATTCAAAGATACTTCATCGTTACTAGAATTAATTGCTTTGCCTTCGTGCTCTGTATAAGCAGATTCATTAATATCCCAGTTACTTGAGTCTGGCGACTCAACAACTTGAATAATAGGAAGATTAAAAGCTTTGGCAAATTCATGATCTCTGGAATCATGACCAGGAACAGCCATAATAGCACCAGTGCCGTAATGAGCCAATACATAATCAGCAATCCAAATTGGAATTTCTTTACCACTTGCAGGATTGATTGCAAAAGCACCAGTATCTACACCAGTTTTATCCTTAGCCAATTCAGTTCTTTCCAAATCGCTTTTCTCTGAGGCAGTCTTAATATATTCAGAAACTTCAGCTTTTTTATTTTCAGCA
>JAUQWR010000823.1 GCA_030835065.1 Candidatus Kapaibacterium sp. | reverse complement strand
CAATATTTAAAGTAACGTCAAGTGTAGCTTCGCCACCTGGAAGAATAGTATCTTGTGAAATAGGAGCAGTAGTACATCCGCATCCGGGTCTCACATTTTTGATTCTTAAAAGCTCATTACCTTTATTATAGAAATGAAGTTTATAATTAACTTTGCCTAAATTAGCATTAACTTTGCCCCAATCAATCGAACCTTGATTTTCAATTTCTAATTTTGGTTGTGCAAACAAGCTAATTGCTCCGGCTACAAATACCATCGAAAAAACTAATAATTTTTTCATTGAAACTCCTAAAAAAATATATTTAATTGATTTAAATAACAATTTTCATCTAAATAAATTACAATTTTGTACTAATAAAATGATTGAGCATAGACTTCCAGGTTTCCCAATCGTGTTTCCATTCAGCCCCCCAAATATCAACCAAATGAGGAATATTTTTAGACATCAGTACATGAGCTAAATAGGTAGATTCTTCTGGTTTTTCGCCCTCACCCGAACCCGAAACAATATATACATGTTTGCGATTTTTCAGATAAGAAAGCCAATAATTATCATTCAGATTTGGTAGATAATGAATAGGTGAATTGAAATAGCAATTATCATCAAAGAAATCGTGTGAATAATGTTGAATATTATAGACTCCACTCATAGCGATAGTACCCAAAAACAAATCAGGGCGGCGAAAGTATGTGTTTGCAGCATAAAACGCACCATGTGCAGCTCCGGCAGTAATAATTGGCACTGCACCGCCTGAATTGTCGTATATGAAAGGTAATACTTCTTCGAGAAGGAAGTTATTATATTCGAAATGTTTTTTTGATTTTTCTTCAGCTGAAATTTGATGATTATTCCAAGATTCTTCGTGGTTTGTTGGAATTGAATATACTCTAATCTTTCCTTTATCAATATATTGTTTGATTGAGTCTAATAGTCCATTTTTTTCGTTTTCTAAACAATCATCTTTAAATGTAGAAAATAGCAAGATTGTAAATCCAAAATGACCATAAACAGCAATATCAATTTCTCTTGCTAAGTTTTGACTGTCTATTGTAATAATTTGTTTTTCCATTCTGAATCCAATTTAATATGATAATAAATTGACGAGTAAATCAATTAATTGTTTCATTTTTTTTGATTTCTAGTAAAGCTTTCAAGTGAAAAATTACAATTAATAAAATGATTAACATTATTTTTTTGTTCATTTTCTTTGTTATCATTTTGAATTAAATTAATTTTTTGCTCGATTGTTTGGAAAAAATTGACTGGAATATTCAATTCTTTACTAAATCTAATGTGACCGCCAGAATTAATAACAACAGTAGACTTTATTGATTGTTCTGAAGTTCTGGCATAAAAACTTCCCTGACCTGTTTTTACAAAATTAATTTGATTACATGCATAATTCAATGTATCTATAGGTTTTGCCAATCTAAACAGAGTCGAACTACGAATAATTGAAGGTGGAATACAATTTTCAGGAATTATATCTTCACCTTTCACCATCCATGATTGATTAATAAGCTTGCATGTGCTGCCTAAATTGAAAAACATATATGGTTGGAAAGGACCGCCATTAGAATTAGCATAATTTAAGCTATCGCTATAGTTTGAAGACAATCTTTTGCCAAGTGAATCAATACAAATTTGAACTTTTCTATTTAGCCATGGGCTTGATTTTCTAATCACATCTTTCATTGCACCGCTTGATTCATAAGAAATAAAATCAGTAAGTACTAAGCTTAAATAAAACATACCTGGCTTGGCAGAATCGCATACAACTTTTAATTTTTCTTTTCTTTCTTTGATTAAAGGCACTCCCCAATCAATTACAATGCTATCTCGGGATTCTACTTTATAAATTAATTGATCACCTTTTTTAAAATCATATTTAAAGCAAATTGTATCAACTGGTGTAGTTTCTTCGGTATCAATATTTTCCTGAGCAAATACACTAACCACACCAAACACAGCAAAAATCAGCAACAGCCAAATATTTCTAATCATTTTTCAAAACCTTTATTAATGATTTTAATTTTTCTTTATTCAAAATTAATGTTAATTTTGAAATAAACAAGCGATAATATAAGGCACATTCGTCTAGCGGCTAGGACGCGGCCCTCTCAAGGCTGAAACAGGGGTTCAATTCCCCTATGTGCTACAAAATTAATTTCACTTTTTCATTTCATAAGAGTTGATTATATTTGCCGGATTTTTTATCGCAATTTTTAATAATTATTGGGATTTGAATTAATTGGAAAATTTACAAAATGTTCGCATTGCCGATACTACGGCAAATCCGGCTCCTCTTGGTCTTATGGCTTTTGGTTTGACTACTCTTTTGCTCAACATCCACAATGCCGGCTTTTTCCCCATGGATACTATGATTATGGCTATGGGTATCTTCTATGGCGGTTTGGCTCAGGTTATTG
>JAUQWR010000822.1 GCA_030835065.1 Candidatus Kapaibacterium sp. | reverse complement strand
TGCAGTGGCAGGATGAGGTTTTACCAATTCTTGATAAAACTTTTCAATAATAACAGCACCGGCAGTTTCAGCTAAAAATGCCAATTCATCTAAGTATTCAAGAGCAAGCACCCTGTCTGAACCTTTTCTAACAACCGATATTACTATAGCTCTTTCGTTTTGTTCGCTTAATTCGTGCATAAAACCAATAATAGTTCCTAAAAAAACTTAATTAATTACGTAAAGACTTAAGATTTATTATCAAAATCAGACTAAAATCTTAGTTTTTGTTAAATATAAAAAAAATCCGTGATTTTTCACGGATTTTGGAAAAATAAATTTTTAATTTGAAATAGGCATAGATTGAAGAGCCTCGAAATATTTTCTAATCAATTGCTCGTAATCTTTTGTATAACCTTGCTTGATAGACCTGAGCAGATCCTGAATTGCTTTGGATTTGCCTTCGACAGAGTTTAAATCCAAAGAATTTGGTGATTTGCGATTATAATCTTTTCCTGAATTAGCCTGACGATCTTTTTCAAAATCTCTATCATTAAGTGATTTAGTAGCATCAAGCAATCTAGACAATATTTTTTCCTGGCGTTTTAAAGTTTCAGGAGTCACATTACCAGACTTCATATCGCTAGCTACTTCTTTCATTTCCTGAGCAATTTTTTCTAAATCACCCAAAGATTTTTTATCTCCTTGGTTCCCAAATTGTTTTTGTTCTTCTGCTAATTCCTGCATAGATTTTTGAGCTTTACCTTGTTTGTCTGCAAGGCGGCCCATTTGGGACTGTTGTTCCTGAGTCATTTTGCCAGAACCTTGTCCTTGAGACATTTGCTGTAAAGACTGATTAAGGGCTTGTTGTTCGGCAGCCATTTGTTGTAATCTTTGCTGAAATCCCATACCGGAAGAATTTCCTTGAGATTGTCCTTGTCCCATACCACCAGGATTTTCGCAAGCACCATTATTTTTCTGCATGGTCTGAAGCATAGTCTGCATTTGTCCGATTGCATTATTCATTGCCTGCATAGCATCTTGTTGGGCACTTGCAGCATTTGGTGTTTTTCTTTCGGACAACTGATTGATTGCATTTCTCATTTGTCTAAGCGCCTGACCAATCTGTGCACCCATTTCCGGAGTCACAGCAAATGACTTTTCGCCTAATTCCATCATTGAATTAGCAACATTCATCAAAGCATCATATGCAGCTGCCTGTTCCTGAGCAAAATTTGGAATTTGAGTGGAATTGAAATCCGATTTTTGAGTTTTATTTTTCAATTGTTCTTGATCTTTAGACAATTCCAAAAGGTCATTAATTGCTTTCTGCATCTTACGCATAGCTTCTTTCGAATTCTTTTCTTGCATTTTTTGCTTTAAGCTCTTCATTTTTTGGGAGAAATTCTTCATTTTTTTCTGAGCACTTCGCTGAGATTGTTGTGCTTTTTGAAAATCTCCTTTTTCTATCTCTTCTTGAGCATCTTGCATATCTTCAGATGGATCTTGATTTGTCATGGATTCTTTGGCTTCGTCGAGTTCCTTCATTGGCATTTCGGATTCGCCAAATTCTTTCATCATTTTTTCTAAATCTTTCAAATCATCTTTCATAGACTTAAGATCGTCTTTCATTCTCTCTTGAGATTTTGCAAGACTTTCTTTTTTGTCTTTATCATTAGGATTTGAATTGTTTAATTGCTTTTCCAAATCTTCTAATTTCTTTTCCATTTCTTCAGAACGTTTAGCTAAAGCATCTGCCTTTTGTTCCAATTGGATACGCTTTAGAATTTTCATTGTTCTTTCGATACTTTTTCTAAAACGTTCTTCGTCAAACTTTACTTCTTGCATTGCCTTTTGGAGCTGCTCTTGCGACAAATTCTGCATTGCTTGCTCCATCATTCTCTGCATTCTATCGAGTTCGGGCGATTTTACTTCCTGCATCAATTTTTGTAATTGCATATACTTTTGCAATGTTTCTTGCGAAAGTAAATTATTTTGTTGCAGTTTTTGTGTGTTTTGCTGCAATTCTTTTTGAATTTGGTTTAGCTTTTCTTTTATCTCATTTTGTTTTTTCATTATATCTTCAGCTTGTTTCTTTTGTTTCCAGTCAAGCTGAGGATTTTCTTTTTTGAGAAGCTCTCTATTTAATTCTTCCATCTGTTTTTTTACAGTTTCAGCTTCTTTTAATGTTTTTTGTAAATCTTTCTGTATTTTTTCTTGTACTTTTTCGGATTCATTCAATACTTCATCATCAGAAGGAAGCTTTACATTTATTGATCCTGTTCTGGATTTCTTTGGTCCATTAATATTATCATTATCAGCAACTTCCAGATAGAATTCATACTTATCATCCGGAGTGATATCTATTGAAGATAAATCCCAAATATAGGGAAGCTCTTGAGCTAATTCTTTTGATACTATAGGAATATTTATCGATTTGAAATTCTTTTGTGGCTGTCCATATTTAGAAGCTGTAAGCCTATAGAATAATTTAAGAGAAGAAAAACCATAATCATCGGCTATTGCTACTTTTATTGGGAGGAGTAAGTCTTTGCCAACTTCTACATCCATATTTGGTGACAAAAGCATTATTGAAGGCGAGCCATCTTCATTTACTAATATTGAATACTCAATTGGATCTACATTTGTTTGATTGTCTTTATCAAGTAATACAATTTTATAAGACCCGGTTTGATTAATTCTAAACGAACCTGATGCTTTGCTATCATCAATATTCATTGGAATAATACTTGAGTCTCTGAGAGTAGAATCTTTTGAGAATTTTGCTTTATAATATACAATAGATGCAGATTTTAACGATTTATTTGATAACAAACTAAGCTCTACCGATGAGCCACTTAAAGCAGATAAATCTGCAGATTGCTCGTCAAATTGCTTGGGAGCAAATCCAGTATAAGATGGATATTTCAGTTTTCCGCTTAATGACTTTATAAGTGGTCTATCAATCAAATTGATTTTTCCGATTTCGGTTGTAATTGTTGAACTAAGCCATTTCGATTCTGCAAAGAACATTAGAGAGTTTTTTAATGAGCTTATTTCATAAGTATAAATATTTGCAGAATCAAGTCTTAATACATATTTATCATAATTCTCCTGAATTCCTTCTTTTATGTTTAATGTAATTGTCTCAGGAGCTTCGCCGCTTGCTTTAACAATAATTTTTACAGCCGAACCGCGTAAAGCATCTTGATTTAGCGGGGTAATGCTTATTGTGTAAGGCGGTGGAGGTAGAAAAGATTGATTCCAATTAGCTACTCTATAGAAAGCATAATGCAGACTGGAACTCATAAACATTGATGCCCCAGTTATTATTAATGCTGCAAAAAAGAATAGTAAAATTTTTCCGAAATTTTTCTTTTCAATGATAATGTCAAAATCTTTATTTCTGGAGCTTTCAGCAATTTGAGCAAAGGCAGCATATATTAAATCCTTTGATGCACCTTTAGGATTATTTGCTATTGGCAATAATTGGATACCATTGCACAGATTATCCTTCAAATCAGGATAAAAATTTCCTACTCTCAATGCTATATCATATAAGCTTGGATGATACTTAGAAATATATACTCTACGATAAACAGGGAATAGGAAATATGCTAAACTTAGAACTAAACTTAACATAGAAAAACCTGCAAGAAAAGTTCTAAAAGCAATATCGCCATCAGCAATTAGTTCAATAATAGAAATCAATAAAATAACTAAAGCAAATATACCTAAAGATTTCATTAGAGCAGAACTAAGCATCAAGACTGTTTCCTTGCGCCGAGTCGATTTTAGCTTCGATATTATTTCATTATATATGGTTTGATTATCCATTTTGCACCTAATTTGTCAAAGCCCAGACAATAATATTTGTACCAATTTTTAAAGCCATTTCTCTTTTTTCCGGCGGATCTTTATGCACTTCAGGATCTGCCCAACCATCGCTAGGGTTGGTTTCGTAAGTATAATAAATACAAAGCCTGCCATTGTAAAACATTCCAAAACCTTGAGGAGCTTTATCGTCGTGTTCGTGGATTTTTGGCAGCCCATTTGGAAATTTGAAATGGGAAGAGTATATACCATGATTAAATGGCAATTCTACAAATTTATTTTCAGGAAATACTTTTGTCAATTCTCTTCGAATAAACTCATCAAATCCATAATCATCATCAACATATAGAAAACCTCCATTTTGGAGGTATGCCCTTAAATTGCTAACCTCTACTTCGTTCAAATTCATATTGCCATGACCTGTAATGAAAATTATAGGATAGGCAAACAAATTGTCACTAGCCAAGTCAACATAATCATAGACCGGATCTACATTAATATTAGTGACTTTAGCCACATATTTAAGTAGGTTAACTTCGGCGCTTGGGTCATTATACCAATCTCCGCCACCTGAATATTTAACTCTTGCAAGCTTGATAGCACTTTTTTCTACTATTTTTTGAGCTATCGATTCGTTTGCAAAGATTAATAATGCTAATGCAAAGAATATATATTTCATGTTTTTTATCATAATTTATAATAATTCAATATAATGACAATTAAATTAACAAATTGTTACTTTTAACGTATCTTATATTGAATTTATTTTTTAAAACTTATATTCAAACTTAGTCCGCCATACTGATTGGGCAAGACAGCCATAGAAAAATCGTCAGTGACCGAAAAATCGTATAAATGAGCACCGACATAAGCGTCAATAGAAGATATAAGATATACACCAAGTAGATAAAAACCAGCCATATCTCTATTATCACGAGCATTTTCGCGCTTGTTTTTCATATAATAATATTCTAAACTCTTTTTATCTGCTATTTTATTTAATTGCTTCTGAAAATCCACAAAATCATTATGATTTTTATAAATCAAATAAGATAAAGTAGCAGCTCCACTAAAAAAAATGGGTGCTTTCCAATATGTTTCTACATAAATTTGTCCCCATCCGGGTACAATCAAAGAACGAGCAATTGCACCAAATGGCGATTTAGTAAGCTCTGCAAATTTTATTTCTTTTACATGATTAGTATCACTAGCAATAGTTTCAGACTCGGTTTTGATTGAATCAGCCATCGCTAGATCGTCGTTAGAAAACAGATTATAAGTAGTAATGACAAATAACAATATGAAAAATACTTTTTTCATTAATTAAAACATACCTTCAATCAATTCATCAATAGTAACATTCATAAAGTATTCTTCGATATTCAGGCTCAAAAGTTTCGTTTTAAGCTCATTAAGTTCATGTTTTACTCCGATAAGCTCAGTTTCGAGTTCGCTCACATCTTTATGAGCAAAGAAGTCGCCATAAAACTTAGCTTTATTGATTATTCCCTTATCAACATCAAGAT
>JAUQWR010000821.1 GCA_030835065.1 Candidatus Kapaibacterium sp. | reverse complement strand
CCAAAATATACCTTCGGTAAAACCATAATAGACATCTGCGGGCCAAGCACCTAAATGATCCGGATGCCCATCAGGATTTATTTTACCTGAATATGGAACTGGAACTCTGCCAATTAAAATTGCAGCTTTTATAGTTTTATTACTCTTTGTATATTCAGAATTGATAATATCTTTGACAGTTTTTACTTTATCTTTGTCAAATTTTTCTGCTCTGGGCACAACAATGCGCCAAGGGAACCAGCCTTCTTTCTTAAGATCGTCTTCGAATACATTTAATTCCTTTTTGAGTGAATCAACGACCAGAGAATCTACAAGTATTAGCACTCTGCCGGGAGTTTGAGTAGCAGGGGCATCTATACCTGCATAAATAAAACCTGAAGCAGAATAATCAAATGGCTTGTCTTTATAAGTTGAGTTGCATTTAACCTGTACAGCATATTCATAAGCATTGCCTACAGAAACCGAACCATCGACATAGAATGTATCGGTAGAAATTACTGTTGTAAGTATAGACCAATTTGCATCGTTAATAGATTTTCTGAATATGCTGAAATTTACGGCATTTGGCAATTTTGCCCATTTCAATTTAATTGAGGGTGCTGATGGATCTGCTTCTGCACTAAGCATTACAGAAAAATCTTTGGCAGTTTCGGCTTTTAATGAGCTTTGACTGACGCTAATAAGAGAAAAAATCAATAAAAATAGTATAAAAAATTGCTTCATATAAATTCCCCTTCGTTGTTTGATTTTAATTGATTTATCATAATATGTGAATTTAAAAAAAAATATTGAATATTTTAAAAAAACATGCAAAATATTTGAGACTTTTTGCTAATTTAAGTGTCAATACTATAAATAATGTAAGTGATATAAAAGAATATAAATATGAAAAAAATTTACTATATATTCATTTTGATTTTATTTAGTCTTGTTTTCATCAATTCTTCGAGAGCAGATGAAGATACAGACATCATTAATTCGATACCCGGCTTTTTGAATAACAATAATATGGGAACTGATTTTTGGTTTACCGTTCCTCCATGTTTTGAAGACGAAAGTGCCGGATATCCAAATAAAATCAAGCTTTTAGTTACATCATTTACA
>JAUQWR010000820.1 GCA_030835065.1 Candidatus Kapaibacterium sp. | reverse complement strand
TATTATGATAGAATGAAGGCTGTTGATCCTACTATAAGAATTATAGCAAATGGTAATCATTATGATTCGAAATCTTTTCCATCATTAATGAAAATTATTAAAAATAAATCTGATTATTTAGGATATCATCCACAAAAAGGAATAAACAAATCAAAAAAGGCTTCTGATATTGAAAAGTATTTATGTATGGTCGGAAATGATAATTTTGAATCTAATATTTTATTTGCTTATCAAGATAGTATAAAACAATCCATGAATCCCCAAATGAGGCAATGTATCACTGAATGGTGGTCTTCAAATGGAGTGGGAGATAATGATTGGCTTCTTGATACAAATATAAGAAATAGTTCACTAGAAACCGGATTGTGGAATGCTATTCAGATGATGATATATTATAGAAATTCAAATATTTTGGATTTTGCAACAAGGACAATCGGATTAGGAATGATTGGTAGAGGTGTAAATTCTAAAAATCAAAAAATTCTTTATTATTTTCCGTCTCTACATGCTATTGCAATGCTTCGTAACCATATTGGACAAAAAGTTGCTACTTCTATACCAGAATGCGGAACTTATAATGTGGATAACTTAGAAGCTTGGACTCCTCTAACAAAATGGCTTGAAGTGCTTTCTACTTATGATAATGATAGTTTGTATATAGCTGTTGTTAATAGACATCCATCTGAAGGGCTTAGTAATGAGTTTATATTCAATAATTCTAAATTAAAAAATTTTACTGCTAAGGTCTATGAATTATCTTCTGAACATTATTTAGATTATAATTCAGCTGATTATCCTGATAAAGTTTCTCCAAAAGAATATTTGAGAAATATTGATAGTATTTATATTTTTCCAAAACATTCATTGACAATTCTTGCGATTCCGATTGGGTATACTGGAATCATTAATAATGAATTTGAGAGTAAATTAAACTTTTATCCCAATCCGTCATCTAACATAATTAATGTTAGTTACTTGAATTCTGAGGATATTATTCTCGAATATAAAGTATTCGATATTTATGGAAATCTTATTATGAGTAATAAGATTAACGATAATTTGTTTTCAATTGATATTAGTAATCTAGCTACTGGATGTTACTGGATTCAATTTAGAACAGAAAAAGGAGTTTATTCGAAATCCTTTATAAAAATCTAATAATTATTGATTTTCGTAAATGGCTTTGACAATTTAAAAAAAAGTCAAAGCCATTTTACTATTTAATAGACTTTTTAATAATTTCTTCGAGAATATTTATTTGAATATCAGATAATTTCTTTATATAAAGGCATGCTTTACCGTGCTTAAACTTGCCAAGTTTAGTCCAAATATCATCTTCAGTATCAATATATGATTGCATATATAAAGTAATATTTTGTTTGCGTGGCGAAAAACCTGCAATAAACCAATCGCCTTCTCTTCCGCTTTCATATTTGAAATGATGCGTGCCGAAACCAATAATAGATTCGCCCCACATCTTTGCATCTACTCCAAT
>JAUQWR010000819.1 GCA_030835065.1 Candidatus Kapaibacterium sp. | reverse complement strand
ATAAACTTCTCCTGCATCATAAGCATAGTTTTTGTTTGGAGAAAATTCAATAATAATATCACATTCCTTCATACCCATGTTAGTATTGCTTTTTTTGATATAAGTGAGTTTATAATCAAAAGATTCAGGAATGAAAGTGCTGGAATAAGCTTTAAGTTTTTTCCAAAAGGCTTGTAATTCGTACTTTTGTCCTTTTTCAAATTTAATGTCCAAATTGTAGTAAGTCTTTGTAGATTCGTCAAAAATAAGCTTATATTTTGTACCATTATTAACAATATAAACTTCTGCATCTCTAACTAAAGCTTTATCGAAAGTGTAGTTATCTAATGGATGAAGAGTACGAGTAATTTTAATGTTTTTAGCATTGCTATCAGCATAAATATATGCTTGAATTACTAATTGCTCTTTGTAAGGTAATTCCGGATTGCTAACATTTTCTTCACAAGCAAGCAAAGTAAAAAGAGCTAAAGTTGCAATAACAATTTTTATATATTTCATATTTATCACCATTTTAAAAATTAAAGCTAAGACCAATAGTTGGAATAATAGGGAATAAAGTAAGTTGTTTTACTTTTTTAGTTACTTGTTCTCCATTGCTATAATTGTAGTCGTAATCAATATACCAAGCAAAAGGATTTTTTTGATTATAAAGATTGTAGATATTAATATGGAATTTAGCTGGGAATAATCCAAAAAACTGGAATTTATACATATAGCTCACATCAAGTTTGTGAAAAGCAGGTAGTCTAAATCCATTCCGCTCGGTGTACTGATATTTTTCATCATACCAGCTATAATAATCGCTGCCGTTATTATAAGGATCATCATTAAACTCGAGAGAACCGGTAGGCATAGTATAAGCTTGTCCGGTGCCATAGACCCAGGTAGCACCAATTTCGGAATTTTCGGAAAGTTTATAAGTCAATACAAAAGACACATCGTGTCTTCTGTCGTATCTTGGGTAGAAAGGTTTCCCATTATTGAGTTCATCAAAATATCTTTTGGTCCAAGACAGAGTATATCCAATCCAACCTGTAAAATCACCAATTTGCTTATTAAGGAATAATTCAATACCATAAGCCTCGCCGCGGCCTCTGGTGAATTGATTTTCCAAAGGAATACCAAAAGAGAATGAAGCAGAATCTTTATATTCATAAAGATTGCGCATATCTTTATAATAGGCTTCGCAAGTGAAGTAATATTCTCTATCGAAAAGGTAAGATTCGTAGCCAATCATAGCTTGATATGATTTTGCAGGTTTGATAGTTTCTGTAGAAGGAAACCACAAGTCTGTTGGCAAAGAAATATCATTTCTCACAATAAGATGTAAGTATTGATTAGCAAGAGAAAATGCAGCTTTAAAAGAGTTGTTTTCATCAATTTTATAGGAAGCAGAAAGTCTGGGTTCGATATTGAAATATCCACCTTTATTGAAATAAAACATTCTGGTTCCGATATTGGCATTCCAATTATCATCAATTTTCCAATCATCTTGAATATAATAGGATAATTCGACAGCGTTAAGCTCTTTCTTTTTGCCAAGACCAAATTCTTCCCAACCAAATCCAGCACTAGCCTCTGCACCGGATACAAAACCATGA
>JAUQWR010000818.1 GCA_030835065.1 Candidatus Kapaibacterium sp. | reverse complement strand
GATTATGATCTATCATTATTATCCTCCTGAATTATTGTGAATTCACATCCATTAAACAAATTATTATCATCAATAATGGGAGTCCCCGATATATTTAATAAGATTTTTTTATCATCAACAGTAATATAATGTTTATATTCTTTTAGTGGTTTTAGACCTTGTTTTATTATATTAAAAGGAAGATCATTATCATTAATTGGATTTGAATTGATATCAGAAATTTGCCAATTATGAGAATTGAAGTATCGTGATACAATCTCATCCTTTTTTAATTTAAATATTTCAATTGCTTTTTTGTTTGCGTATATGATTCTTCCATCGATATCCAAAACAGTTTTAGCATGAGGAAAATTATCAAAAATGATAGAAAAAATATAATTAGACTTCTCTAATTCTTCTTCTAGCAATTTAAGTCTTGTAACATCAATTACTGTTCCTATTATCTTTCGAGGACTTCCACTTTCACTACGTTCAGTAATAGAGCCTTTGTCATAATACCAAGAATATGAACCGTAATTATTTTTTATTCTATATGTAGCTTCATAAATATTAGTTTTACCATCAATCATTTCTTTCATGGCTTTCATGGTATATTCATAATCATTTGGATGAATTAAATTACATATATCATACACATTAGATGGGAAATCATTTGGTGAATATCCCAGCATGGCAGCTTTTTTGTCATCAAAAATCACATTACCACTTTCATAGTCCCATTCCCACCAAGCCATGCCACCAATTTCCAGCGAGTCTCTAAGTCTTTTGTTGCTTATAAATGCCTTTTCTTCTTCTACTTTGTATGAATTAATATCAGTAAAAGTTACTAGAATACCATCAATTGCATTATATTCGGTGCGATAGGGGCGTGTTTTTACTAAATAATAGTTGTTGTTTGAATCTCTATATTCATTTTCGATTGTTTGAAGGTTCTCTGCAACAAGTCTAATATCATTCATGATACTCGTATCATTAAAAGCAGAAATATGATTTATTGGGCGACCAATATCCGAATTAATTATCGTGGTAATTCGGGTAATTGCTGGAGTAATTTTTCTAATACACAAATTCCTGTCAAGATAAATTGCGCCAATATCTGTATTAATTATTAAATTATTAATATCATTATTAAGTCGTGTGAGTTCTTCAATTTTTAATTGATATTCGCTATTAACAGTGTATAGCTCCTCATTTACTGATTGAAGTTCTTCGTTTGTACTTTGCAATTCTTCATTAGAAGCAATTAATTCTTCATTTGAGGATTGAAGTTCTTCATTAGAAGTTTCAAGTTCTTCTATTGTAGCCTGCAAAGCCTCTTTAGATAATTGTAGTTCCTTTTCTAGCCCAGAAATTCTATCAGAAAAACTATCGTTTATAATTATTTCTTTATTTTTATTGTTAGAATTATCATCTTCTTTAATAATAAATGAAATAATAATATAATGAGAACTATCGGTTTCGATATAATGCCCTAGAAGCTTTACTTCATTAATATGAAAGTCTTTAGTATTGAATAAATGTTCAGATGTTAGAGATGTTTTTTCTCTTTTTATTCTTCTTACAAAACTTGAAACAAATAATCCTAGGTCATTTGGCAGAATTGAATATAAATGTTGTGAAAATCTTCCCGGTTGGATTGTAGAAAAATTGTTAATATCACCAATTATTTGTATAATATTATCGTTCATATCAATAATTATACTTGGTGGCAAGTATTTATGCACAATTTTTTCGAGAATTCGCTCAGTTTTATTTGTATTTAAAAATCTCGAATTAGGCAAACTTGAATCAGAATTATTAAGATGTTGGAAAGTAGATGAAACATCCTTTGATAAAGAAGGTTTATAACCGATTTTATATTTGTAAATTTTATTTTTTGAATCGATTGTCGAAAACGCTTCGCTCATATCCCCAATAGACTCGCTAGATCCCATAAAAATATATCCACCGGGAATCAAACTATAGTAAAACATAGAAAGAAGTTTTAGCTGAACATCGGGTTTCAAATAAATAAAAAGATTACGACAAATAATCATGTCGAGTTTTGAAAATGGAGGATCTTTTAAAAGATTGTGTGTGGCAAAAACAATCATTTTTCTGATATTATCTTTTACTTGAAAACCTGATTCAATTCGATTAAAATATTTATTTAAATAATAATTGTCTACATCTGCAGCTATATTATCCGGATAAATACCCTGACTAGCAATATTAAGAGAATGACGATCGATATCAGTTGCGAAAATTCTTAACTCACATTCGATATTATTTTTTTCGAAATATTCATTAAAAAGGATTGCCAGTGAATAAACTTCTTCGCCTGTAGAGCAGCCAGTAGACCAAATTCTTATAGACTTAGAATTTGAAGCAGCAATTTGAGGAATAATATTATCGGTAAGGCTAGCAAATGCTTCTGTATCTCTAAAAAACCGTGTTACACCGATTAGAAGTTCCCTAAATAGTATTTCTTTTTCTTTATCTGATTGTGATAATAAAATTAAATATTCTTCTAAAGAATCAAATCTATTTATACTTACTCGTCTTTCGAGTCTTCTAATAATTGTATTTTCCTTGTAATAAGAAAAATCAATCCCGCAATAGTCTCTCAGAATAAGAATTATCTTGGTTAAAGAATCATAGTTTTTATTTAAAATATTATCTAAGGCTTTATTTTTTCTTATTAAAGGATGCTTGACATATTCTATCAAAGCATTTGGCATATCGCTCGGTGGCAGAATGAAATCGACTAATCCGGTAGCAATTGAACTTCTGGGCATTCCATCAAATTTTGCTGTTGATTCGTCTTGAACCATAACCATACCGCCAACTTCTTTTATCGCTCTTGTTCCTAAAGCACCATCACTACCGGTACCTGATAGAATAATTCCGATGCAATTTTTCCCTTTTTCGATTGCTAATGATCTAAAAAATATATCTATTGGTAAGTTCAATCCTTTTTTAATATTGTAATCTTCTAAATATAGTTTATCATGGAAAATTGACAAATTTTTGCGAGGAGGAATTAAGTAAACACAATTTGCTTCTATACTCATACCATCTTCAATAATAAATATTTTCATTGAAGTTTGACGAGCAAGAAGTTCATCCATCATTGATTTGTAATCTGGAGAAAGATGCTGGATAACCACATAAGCCAAACCACTTTCGGTAGGTACAGCTTTAAAAAAATCCTGAAGTGCTTCCAATCCGCCTGCAGAAGCACCGATTGCAACTACAATCTGTTCGTTGTAATTATTAATATTATCTTCAACATTGCTTACTTTATGCTTACTTTTTTTCATCAACAAATACCGTTAAATTTATTCAATTATTCAAAAGCAAGTAATTAGATGTAAAAATATGTCTTTTATTTTAATAATAATTATTAATAATATTATTAAATTAATAAGTTAGCTTTGATTATTAAAAAAAATAAAAAGCAAGTAAACCGATATTTATCAATTAACTTGCTTAAAAATAAATATTTAAAACAATAAAATTAAAAATTATTTATTTATCATTTGTTTTGTGATGGATAATAAGATTTTACGAGGAATAAATGGTACAATCCAATTTAGTAAGAATTTGAATCTTGTGATTGTAACTAATTCATTATTCATCATTGCATCGAAACCAATTTGAGCTATAGTTTCAGGAGAATCTGAATTTTTGAATAAATTAGATCCTTCCAAATCACCTGCACTAATAAAGCCGGTATCGACTGGTCCGGGGCATAGGGCAGTAACACTCACACCTGTATTATCAAGTTCTTTTGCTATTGCTTGGCTGAAAGACACAACAAAAGCTTTCGTAGCAAAATATGTAGCCATATTGGGTCCTGGCATAAAGCCTGCAGTAGAAGCAACATTTAGAACTTTTCCTGATTTTCTTTCAATCATTTGAGGCAATATTAAATGAGTTAATTTTACTAAGGCCTTAATGTTTAAATCGATCATATTTAGATCTTTATTAATATCTCTATCAGAAAATTTTCCAAAGCCACCAAATCCGGCATTATTTACTAAATAATCAATAGAAATGGACTTAGCCAATAGCTCTTGATAGATTTCATTTACAGAATTCTCCATAGATAAATCTTTAGGAATTATACACACCGATACAGAATATTTAGATTCAAGTTCCTTTTTTATTTCATTAAGTTTGTCTTCCGAACGAGCAATAAGTACGAGATTAATATGATTGGATGCAGCTATTTTAGCAAATTCGTACCCAATTCCACCAGAAGCTCCTGTTATTAAAGCAGTTTTTGTCATATAGACTCCATTAATATTTTATTGAATTAAACAACATTTCGAAACAATTTTCTTTGAAATCATGATCATTTTTCAATTTTTCATTTGTAAGTAGATAGTCGGCACTAGCACTAATATTAGCTAAGCAGAGCATTAAAAGATAATCAATTGGAATGTCTTTAATAATTGATTTATCTATAGCTAAAATGAATAATTTTTTTAGGTATTGATGTTGCTCATCTACTAAATTTTGATTAGCGACAGATACATGTGGTGAATTATAGTAATAATGAACAAAGCGATGCTTATCAGGATTGTTGAGTGCCCACTCTAATGCATAAAGCCATAAACGTCGAAATTTCGATTTTATGGACAATTCTATGTCAATATTAGCAGTAACAGCATGAAAGTATTCAGTTTTATATTCAGCAAACATAGTATTAATTAATTCATCTTTACTAGGGAAGTAATGAAAAAGAGTGCCATTGGCAACATTGGCAGTCTTTGCAATATCTGCTGTAGAAGTAGCAATGCCGCTATTATTAATTAATTTTAAAGCAGCATTCATTATAATTTCTCTTTTCTCACTCATATTCTTTCATTATAGATTGACTAATCACTCTATTATTGACGTTGAAATAATATTTTATTTTAAAACATTATGAGTCAGCTTCCGTTATAAAAAAATGAGATAGGGTTGAAATAAATGCTTGGTCGGTTATGGTATTAGAAATGGATAATTTACTGAAAAATTCGTTTTCATTTCCAATTGAAATTAATGCAAACGAGAGATTGAAATTTGAAGATTTGTTTGATATTGAAGAAATTCAAAAACTTCAAGATGAGTTTTCTTCTGCTACAGGAGTAGCTTCACTAATAACCGACATAGATGGAGTGCCTATCACTCGCCCAAGTAATTTTTGTAGATTATGCAAAGATATAATTAGAAAAACGGAAATTGGAAAGCATAATTGTTTCAAATCTGATGCTGAAATTGGTAAGCTCAAAGAAGGCGGTCCTACAATACAAACATGCATGAGCGGAGGATTGTGGGATGCAGGTGCCGGAATTTCAGTCGGCGGTAAGCATATTGCTAATTGGCTAATTGGGCAAGTTAGAGACGAAACTCAAACCGAAGAAAAAATTAAAAATTATGCAATTGAGATAGGTGCAGATCAACAAAAATTTATTGAAGCTTTTAGAGAAGTTCCCTCTATGTCTTTGCAGAAGTTTGAAAGTATTTCTAAAGCTTTATATACCCTTGCTAATCAAATTTCTAATACTGCTTATCAAAATATATTGCTCAAACAAATCATTATCGCTAAAGAAAAAGCTGAAAGCGAATTATTAAAAGTATCCTCGCGTAATACAGCTTTGCTTCAGGCTAATCCGGATATGCTTTTTGTATTTTCTGAAAAGGGTATTATTCTGGATTATAAAGCTGAAGATAATTCTGAATTATATATTCCACCAGAACTATTTTTAAATAAAAGCATTTTTGAGGTTTTACCTACTGAAGTATCTCAAATTACTTATACTAATATTTTGAAAGTAAAAGAAACTCAAAAGCCAGCGACATATACTTATTCATTAATGATTGGTAATAAGAATACTTTCTTTGAGAGTAGATTAGTGCCATACGGACAAAAAGAATATCTGTCAATTGTAAGAAATGTAACTGATAAAATTCTTGCTGATGAAAAAATTCTGGAAAGAGACCAAAGATTTGATGAATTTATGAATTTTCTTCCGGGTGCAGTGTTTATTAAAGATAGTTCAAATAAGCTTATTTATTGCAATGAATTGTATGCACGACTATGTAATTGCAGTGTAGATGAATTACTTAATCAAAAAGTAGAGTATAAATTAGATGAAAATCTGGAAAGACAATATAGGGAAGAGAATTATGAAGTGTTCTTCAATAATCGCATGATAATTGCAGAATCCAATTACTCTTTTGGCGATATTGAATCATTTTGGCTTACTTATAAATTCCCAATTAATTCAAAAGAACAAAAATTTTTAGGTGCTATTAGTATTGATATTACAGAGAGAAAAAGAACTGAAAAAGAATTGGCACGTAGAGATTTGTTATTAGAAACTGTTGCTAAATCTACTCAAATTCTTTTATCTGATTTGTCCTTTAATGAAATTATTAATAAAGTATTGAAGCTAATTGGAGAGTCTATTGATCATGATAGGGTATATATTTTCGAATATCATGAAGATGAATCTGGCAAATTATTAAAAAGTCAGAGATATGAGTGGGCAAATTCTGAAGTTGAACCCCAGATTGATAATCCTGAACTTCAAAATGTTGATGTTGCTTCTGTTGCTTTTCGTTGGTGGGACAATTTTAATAAAGGATTAGCTATAAAAGGTAATGTTGCTGATTTTCCTGAATTAGAAAAAGAAGTTCTAGAATCGCAAGGTATCATTTCATTGCTTGTAATGCCTATTTTTGTAGAGAATCATTGTTGGGGATTTATTGGTATAGATAAATGTAGTGGTAAATATGATTGGTCTGATTCGGAAGTGTCTTTGCTTTTGACTATTGCATCTTCAATTGGGATGCTGATTCAAAGAAATAATAAACAAAATGAATTGATTAATGAAAAAATAAAAACTGAAGAAAGCGAAAGAAAACTTATTTTAGCTCAAAATATTACTCATCTCGGTTCTTGGGAGATGGATATTCAGACTGGAAAAGCAAAGTGGTCGGATGAATTCTTTAGAATTTGTGGTTTTGAACCTCAATCTTTTGAGCCTAATGCCGAAATTGGTTTTTCTCTGATTCATCCTGATGATCGAGAATTAGCTGCTCAAGCTGTTAATGACTCAATTGTTAGTAAAATTCCATACAAAATCGAAAAAAGGATTATTACTCCAAGCGGTAAAATTAAGTATGCTTATTCTCAAGGTGAAGTACTTAATGATGAAAATGGCAACCCAAAAATTCTTACAGGATCATTTTTGGATATTACAGATAGAAAAAAACATGAAATGCTTATACAAAAAAATTCAGAGCGTCTAAGTATTTTGCTTGATTTATCGAGAATGAACAATGTGGAACCTACAGAATTATATAATTATGCTCTTCAAAAAGCTATAGAATTATGTTCGGGCAAACTTGGTTTTATTGGATTTTTTAAAGATGATTATTCACTTTTAAATGCTTTTATTAGTTCTAGCATTTATATTGAAAAAGGTGATAATAAAGTAATATCTTCAAAGTTATCTCTACCTGATTATCCGGCTTGGTCTAAAGAATTTATTAAACCAAAATATAATTTAATAAATGATTTTTCTAGTAAAGTCGATTTAATTATCGAACTTCCAATGGGACATGTCAATATTTCAAAATACTTGAGTGTGCCTATTATGGAAAAAGACAAGTTAATTGGTTTGATTGCTGTAGCTAATAAGGATGAAGATTTTGATATTACAGATATCAATCAATTGTCATTGCTTGTAGAAGGTATGTGGAATATAATAAAGCAGAGAAATTATGAACATGAATTGATTAACGCTAAGGAAAAAGCCGAAGAAAGCGATAAATTAAAATCTTCATTCTTGCAAAATATGTCGCACGAAATTCGTACACCTTTAAATGGTATTATTGGATTTTCGAGCTTATTAAAAAATATTGATTCACTTTCTAATGATGAAAAAAATGAATATGTTGATTTAATTATTTCATCTTCTGAAAGACTTCTCGGTATTGTTACCGACGATTTGGAAATTTCTCGAATTGATAGCGGTTCGCTTAAAATAAATAAACATGAAATTTATTTATATGAAGTGATTAAGTATTTATCTAATTTATTTAATAATAAAATATTAAATAAAGGTTTGAATTTCTTGCAAAATTTGCCATTTGAGTTAGCTGAATATAAAATATTTACGGATAAAGATAAGTTCTATCAAATATTAACTAACTTTATGACAAATGCAATCAGATTCACTGAGCGAGGTGAAATAGAACTTTCTGCTTCAATTAGGGAAAATGGATTGTATATTAGTGTTAGAGATACAGGAATCGGAATTCACAAAGAATTTTTCGAAAAAGTTTTTGACAGATTTTGGCAATATGAAGCCTTTTCAAGTAAAATTTTTGGCGGCACTGGACTTGGATTGTCAATTTCTAAAGGCTTGGCTGAACTATTGGGTATGAATATAGAATTAGAATCTGAAATTGAAAAAGGCTCTACCTTTTCTTTGGTGATTCCATTTAATCATATCCAGCCCGGCAATAAGGAGCAAAATGATTTTAAAGCACATGAATTTAATACTAATAATCAGATTCATCGAAAAAGGATACTTGTTGCCGAAGATGATACTGTTAATTTTCTATTTATAGAAAAAATATTGAATAAGGAAGGTGCTGAAATAATTTGGGTGAGAAACGGACAGGAAGCAATTACTAAAGCAAAACAAATGCAATTCGATTTAATAATAATGGATATAAAAATGCCTGTTATGAATGGTTTTGATGCAAGCAAAATCATTAGAGAGTATGATGAAAAAATTCCAATAATCGCTCTTACAGCTTACTCACAGCCAGAAGAACATCATAGAGCTATAGAATCAGGCTGCAATGAATTTGTTTCAAAGCCTATTGATATGAAAAAGTTTTTAGAAGTGATACTTAAATACTTTTAAATTACTTAATATTTGCGCTTTTCAAGTCAATAAATAAATTATTGTCTTTTGGCTTTGTATCAGTCCAAATACCTTTGAGCAAACCAGCCAGAAGAACAACTCTTATGTCAGAGTCTTTTGAATATTGATTTATTTTTGCTAATGTTTCTGCGCTTGGTGATTCGTTGCCATGGTAATGTGCAGAGATTGCTAGTTTCACATCTTCTTTGTATTTTTCAGAATACTCTTTAGCTTGCTCAGGGCTCAAACCAAGTCTGCTGGTAAGCATTGAAATAAATAAATCATCCAAATTTTTAGATAAGTAATCTTCAGAGTAATCATGAAAATTTGAAAAATTGCCCAAATTGTAATTAATTTTTTCGATGTATTTTGTTTTAATATCTAAAGTTTTTTCATTTAAATTAAGGTTGATTACTCTATAAGGATGAGGATGAGTAACAAGTGAACCAGTTTCGATATCAATTATATAGTTATTATCAAGTGTATTAATAGCTGCATCATTTGAATGAAAATGCCCGGTAAATATTATTTTTAGACCAGCGATTGCAAGTTGTTTAGAATCAGTCGTCCAAGAATCAGTCAGATATTCTGGAAATATTTGTGCTTGGCCGGCAAAGTGCTCGTTAAGCCCATGATGTATAATGCCCAAAATTACTTTTCCAGATTGATTTGCTGTCTTGATTTTATTGCTTGCCCATTCTAAAGTCGAATTTTGAATTTTTCCTGAGCTACTATTACCATTTTGATAAATTGAAGCATCTATCGATATTATTTGCAATCCTTCTAATGGTTCACTTAAATATGAAAGTGAGTTATTATCAGATTCTAATACATGATTATATGTAATTGTTGAGTAAATGGATTTAAAATCTTCTTTACTTACATTATCAGTTTTATTTATATTATTGCCATTAAAACTAATAGCATAAGGATTGCTGATATCATGATTGCCAGGCATTAAACAAATTTTTATACCTTGGGATGTCAATTGTTGCATATATTGAGCAAATCTAATATGTGAACTTTTTTCACCGTCTTTTGTCAAATCTCCAGTTACTAATACTAAATCCGGTTTTTCACTTATTATATTAGCAATCATTTCTTGCATTATTGCATCACTTTCGGCTATCATTTTTCTATCATTTTTTA
>JAUQWR010000817.1 GCA_030835065.1 Candidatus Kapaibacterium sp. | reverse complement strand
AATGCTAACAAGCTTATGTTTAATACATTCGAATGGTGTGCAGAGGGAATTGAACCACAGATTGAATATCTCCAGGAAGTGCCTTTTGCTACTGCCCACAGATGGATAGATAAATTCAACGATAAAGATTATATCTACATTCCATCTGTTGCAGACATCCCTGATGAATACATTGATGAAAGAGAAATTCTTCAGAGCCAAAGCATTCTTTCACTTCTTGCTATTCCAATTTTCTTTTCTAATACTTTATTAGGTTTTATTGGCTTCGATTCAGTCAAAAAACAAAGAACTTGGGACTACGAGTATATCGCTTTGTTGCGTTTAGTTGGTGAAATTGTAGCTGGTGCAATTGGCCGCAAAAGATACGAAACAGAGCTCATTGATGCTCGCCACCAAGCAGAAAAAGCAAATAAAGCCAAAAGTGAATTCCTTGCTAATATGAGCCATGAAATCAGGACTCCTATGAATTCTATTCTTGGTTTTAGCGAAATTCTTCTCAATAAAATTGAAGATTCTAAACTCAAACAATACATTAATACTGTTTTGACTAGTGGCAGAACTCTCCTATCATTAATTAATGACATTCTCGATCTATCAAAAATTGAAGCTGGCAAGCTCGAGCTTCAAAATTCTCCGCTTGATATCCGCCAGGTATTTAAAGAAATATTTAATATCTTCTCTATTAAAACAGAAGAAAAATCCATTAATATCATTCTTGAATTTGATGGCAATCTTCCGGAATATCTATATATTGACGAAGTAAGATTCCGTCAGGTTTTATTTAATGTTGTTGGAAATGCTGTTAAATTCACAGAAAAAGGTCACATAAAAATTAAGGTAACTAATCAATACTATTCAAACAATACAGACGACATAAACTGCCTAAACAAGACAAATCTTGTAATTAAAGTTACCGACACTGGAATAGGAATACCGGAAGACTTCTTGGCGAGCATATTCGAATCTTTTAGTCAGGTACATGGGCAATCCACGCGAAGATATGGTGGAACCGGACTTGGACTTGCCATAACCAAGCGTTTAGTAAATATTATGAATGGTGAAATTTCTGTAGAAAGTGAATTGGGCAAAGGCTCTACTTTTATTATTCAACTCAACAACATTGAAATTGCCAATCTAAGAAATGCCAATGAAGACCATTATAATTGGTCAGATTCATCCATTCTATTCGAAAACGACAGCATCTTGGTAGTTGATGATATCGAAGAAAACAGAGTACTTGTAAAACATTTTCTAGAAAATAAAAATCTTCAAGTATATGAAGCTGAAAATGCTGATTCTGCTATAAATATTTTAAAATCAGAACCAATTCATCTTGTTTTATTAGATCTTAGAATGCCAAATAAATCGGGCTATGAAGCTGCGAAAGAAATAAAAGCCGAACCAAAACTTAAAGATATTCCTTTGATAGCATTTACTGCTTCGGCTATGCAATCCCAAATCGCAGAATATCAGGAATATTTCGATGGTTTTCTGCGTAAGCCTATAAACCGTAACGAACTAATCAACGAGTTAGTAAAACATATCCGTTTTACAATTATCAACGATATTCATCTCAAACCTTCTGTAAAAGCCAGTTCGGATACAGAAATTCAAAATCTAAAGCAAATCAAGAAGAATTTGGCTGAACACTTGAGCGATTCATTCTTAGCCAGAGCAAAAGAATCTAGCTCATATATGATATTCGATTCTATAGCTTCTTTGCTCGAAGAACTTAAATTATTAGAAAATTTATATCCTGTAGATGAATTTATTGCTTATATACGAGAATTGGAATACAACATAAACAATCTTGAATTTCAGGAAATAGAAAAAGGACTTTTATCAATGAATGATTTGATAAATAAATTAAAATTGTAGCCAGATTTTATACTTTATATAAATTTTCGTAATTTAATTTCTTTTTTGAGAATAATTATTAATGGAAATAAAAGAACTAAGAGCTGAATTTATTCTTGGAGCTGCCAATTCGACGCAGTTTCCTAAGATTAATATGCCGGAAGCTGCCTTTGCAGGCAGATCAAATGTTGGTAAATCTTCATTGATCAACAGTCTGGTATTAAATAAAAATTTGGCAAAAACCAGCTCCACGCCCGGCAAAACTCAACAAATTAATTTTTTCAATATTGAGTCTAAATGGATATTAGCAGACTTGCCAGGTTTTGGTTACGCTGCAGCAAGCAAAGAAGATCGCAAAAAATGGTCTGAACTTAATTATAATTACTTAGAATCTCGTGAAAATTTAAAGTTAGTCTGCTCATTGATTGATAGCCGACACGATCCTATGGATTCAGACATTGCACTAATCGAAAGGCTTGAAAATTTAGGGCGCGATTATTTACTTATTCTTACTAAATGCGATAAAATAAGTAAAAAAGCTGTTATCGACCGAAAACAACAGATCGAGCATCTTGTTTCGCAGTGCTCTCACTGCCGCGAAGTGCTTCCTTACTCATCTCAAACAAGTATGGGCAGATTTGAACTTATCGCTATCCTTAATAAGACTTTAAAAATTTAATATAAAGGTATGTATATGCCGGTGAATTTTTTTAAAAAAATTGAAAATACAATCAACGATAGTATTAATACAAAAAAAGCATTAATAGAAAAATGTGCAGCATCGATCGAATCTATTGGCAATGAATTGGCAAATTCCATCAAGAATGGCGGCAAAATTATGTTTTGCGGCAATGGTGGCTCTGCTGCCGACAGCCAACATTTAGCTGCCGAACTTGTTGTCAGGCTTCGTGGTTCTGTAAATCGCCGTGCTCTCCCGGCAATTGCTCTTACTGTGGACACTTCTATTCTCACTGCCGGTGGCAATGATTATGGTTTTAATTCTGTTTTTGCTCGCCAAGTTGAAGCTTTTGGCAAACCCGAAGATATACTAATTTGTATTTCTACAAGCGGTAATTCGCCAAATGTGCTTTTAGCTGCCAAGCAAGCTAAAGAAATTGGAATGAAAACTATAGGCATGCTTGGAGGCAATGGTGGCGAATTACTCGATTTTTGCGATCAAAGCCTTTTAGTTCCTTCTTCTATTACTGCTCGCATTCAAGAATGCCATATCACTGTTGGGCATATTTGGTGCGAGATGATTGAAGAAATTCTTTTTCCTGAATTGTTTTAATTTATGGCTCGATTATGCAGATTTTAGATATTATTGAATTGGAAATTCCTGACGTAAAAGTTATTAGATTTAAAAAGTTTTGCGACGACAGAGGATATTTTACAGAAACTTTCAGAAAAGAAGACTTTTTTGAAAATCCTGATATTGACTTTTTCGATGGATATGAATTTCTTCAGTTCAACGAAGCATTCTCGTTTTCAGGTACCTTTAGAGGTCTTCATTTCCAGTGGGACCCTTTCATGGGCAAACTTGTCAGATGTATATCAGGTCGATTGATCGATTATGCTCTTGATATTCGCAAAGATTCGCCGTATTTTGGCAAAATCGTTGGTTTCGACCTCAAAGCTGATAGATTCCGCGATTGTTCTGAGTGGATTTGGCTTCCGCCTGGTTTTGCACACGGCACTTTACTTACAGACGATTCTTATATACAATACCTTTGCTCCGGTACTTATAATCCTAATGGCGAATCTGTAATCCGACCTAATGCTCCTGATATTGATTGGTCTATTTGCAACACAGAGCTTGCTCAAATTTATAGATTTTCATTCGAGCATGGTATTAGAATAAAAGATCGCGACTTGCAAGGCGAAACTATTAATGAATGGGCTAACAACCCCAATTCCGAAAAATTTTGCAAAATGGTGAAACATGTCAGCTAAAGGTATTATACTTGCCGGTGGCAAAGGC
This sequence comes from Candidatus Kapaibacterium sp., assembly GCA_030835065.1. Classification (GTDB taxonomy): domain Bacteria; phylum Bacteroidota; class Ignavibacteria; order Kapaibacteriales; family UBA2268; genus JAUQWR01. Next base: position 1,061 of record JAUQWR010000817.1, on the reverse strand, counting down.
ACACGCTTGTATCCTATGACTTCGATTATAAGCAAACAGCTTCAACCGGTTTACGACAAGCCAATGATATACTACCCATTGGCAACCTTGATGCTTGCAGGCATTCAAGATATTCTGCTTATATCTACTCCCGAAGATATTCCTAGATTTGAAGCTTTGCTTGGCGATGGCTCTCGTTGGGGTATTTCTATTAATTATTGTGTTCAGGAACGTCCTGAAGGGCTTCCACAGGCTTATTTGCTTGGCGAATCTTTCATTGATGGCAATCAGTCTGCACTAATACTTGGCGATAATTTGTTTTATGGCAAACTTGATTTCTTTAGAAAAGGTCTCGAAAATACTGATGGCGGGACGATCTTTGCCTACCGGGTAGAAAATCCGTCTGCATATGGTGTTGTCGAATTTGATTCTGATTATAAAGTAGTATCTATCGAAGAAAAACCTCAAAAACCTAAATCTAATTTTGCTATACCCGGGCTTTATATTTTCGATTCAGATGTCTGCGAACTAGCTAAAAGTTTAAAGCCCAGCGCCAGAGGTGAACTCGAAATCACTGATGTACACAAACATTATCTTAATCAAAACAAATTGAACGTGGTGCAGATAGGGCGCGGAATTGCATGGCTCGATACAGGCACTCCGGAAAATTTAATCGAAGCCGGTACATTCATTATGGCTATCGAAAAACGCCAGGGCACTAAAATTGCATGCCTCGAAGAAATTGCTTTGATGCAAGGATTTATTAGCAAATCTGAGTTTCTTAATACTGTAGATGCTCTTCCAAATTGCGATTATAAAAACTATTGCTTAAAGATTTTGGAATAAAGAATTAGAAATTTTCTCTAAAGAAACATACTGCTCAAATGTATTGTAGAGACAAGTCTTAGACCTGTCTCTACAGGAAAACAAGAAATTTTTCGATACACATATTCATAGACTGAATTTTGAGACAGAACCATTTGCAGCTAATATTGAGAAATCATTAAAGAATTTGGATTTTACAAAAAATATTTTTGTAATTTATCAATAGCATTATTTCAAGATTGTTAGTGAGCTAAAAA
>JAUQWR010000816.1 GCA_030835065.1 Candidatus Kapaibacterium sp. | reverse complement strand
TGCGCGAAGTTGTGGAAAAAGGTGGCTTTGGTACTTCTGTTACTCCAGTTTCTCAATTCTATTTCCAACAAGCTTATAACAACGTTATGGCTGGCAAATGGAAACAAATTGCTGACGGTTACGGCAAAATGGTGCTTGGATATTTTGGTAATACTCCGGTTGCTCCAGATCCCGAAATCGTTAAATTAGCATCAGAACAATTGAATCTTCCGGTTACTAACGAAAATCCAATTGATATCGCTGAACGCGACGAAAAGAAAGGTTTGGCATATTGGAAAGCTCAACTCGAAAAAGAAGGTATAGAAACTTCTGAAGAAAACTTGTTTATCGCTGTTTCTTGTGCAACTAAAGGTATTGCTTTCCTAAAAGGCGAAGCAAAAGTAAACGTTCGCAAGATTGAACCAGAAAAGAAACCTGAACCTGCTCCTAAAAAAGCAGAACCAGCTCCGGCTCCTGCTCCAGCTCCGGCTCCAGTTGCAGCAGCCAGCCCAGAACAAATGCCTTTCTTGGGTCAGCCAACTCCTTATGGTGCTCAGCCTTATGCTGCTAATCCATACGGTAGAAGCGTTTATAAAATCAATGTTCAGGGGCAAACTTTTATCGCAGAAGTAGAGCCTTTGAATTAATTTGAATCGTTTGATTTATTGCTTACTTATTTGAGCAAATATAAATTGAATAATCAAAGGACTGAGTTCGAGTTTTCGAGCTTAGTCCTTTTTTCATCTAAAAATCTGTTTGCATTAGCTTTATAGAATATTAGTTTGAATAATTTTTATTATATTACAAAAAAAATAATATAGGGATAAATATGAAACTTATAGGACTTATTTTAGTCTTAATTTTTACTTGCAATTCAGCTTATTCTCAGGTTTCCGAACCAAATATTCTACATGCATACAGAACAAACGAAAAAATAACTCTTGATGGTAAGTTTGATGAAGAATCTTGGTCTAAAGCGATAAAAATCTCAAATTTTTCGCAAAGAGAAATAAATAATGGAGCTATACCGACGGAGAAAACTGAAGTAGCTGTTATATATAATGATGAAGCAATTTATTTAGCTGCTTGGTGTTGGGACTCTGAAGCAGATAAAATTACATATAAATCAATGAAAAGAGACTGTGATTATTGGTTGGAAGATAATTTCGAAATTCTTTTTGACAGCTTCGATGATAAACGCAGCGGCTATTTGTTTGTAACTACTCCATTAGGCTCGCGCACTGATGTTTTAATTGGCGACGATGGCAATGAATATAATGATGATTGGAATGGTGTATGGGATGTTGAAACTCAAATTACTGATAAAGGTTGGTTTGCTGAGTTTAAATTTCCACTTTCTTCCTTAAAATTTAGAAAGGATTCAATTCAAGAGTGGGGAATAAATTTTGAACGAAATGTGAGACGCAAACGCGAGCAAATTTTATGGCAGGGCTGGTCGAGAGATAATCATTTCGAGATGCCTTCTATTGCTGGACGTTTGATAGGATTGCAGAATATCTACCCAGAAAATTCTATTGAATTTAAGCCATTTGCTAGTGCTGGCGCCGAATATGCAAGAGGTAAATCTGCTAAATCTATTGGTAAACTGGGCGGTGATATTAATTATCTGGTTACTCCTACTTTAAAACTAAGCGCTACACTTAATACTGATTTTGCTCAAGTGGAATCAGACAAGGCACAAGTAAATCTTTCGAGATTTTCGATATTTTATCCTGAAAAAAGAGATTTTTTTCTTGAAGGCAAAAATTTCTTCGAATTTGGGATTAATGAGGGAACTCAACTGTTTTACAGTCGCCGTATCGGTATAGTCGATGGGCAGGAAATTCCGATTATAGCAGGAGCTCGTTTATTAGGAAAAGAGAATAATACTAATATTGGCGCTTTATCAATACAGACAGGCGGGAAAAATTCAATCGAGCCTGCTAATTATACTGTCGTCAGGTTGAGGCAAGATGTATTGAATAGATCTTATATTGGTTTTATTTTCGGCGGTAAGTTTGATAATAATTCTAATGTAACAAGCGGTATTGATGCTGTTTTCTCTCAAAATTTATTTGGGAAAAATATTATCTATGGTGCTAAATTAGCTTTTACTGGCGATAATAATATTAAAGCAAAAAAGAATTTATCTTATGTTACTGGTTTTAGTTTTCCTAATGATGATTTAAATGTAGAATTTAAATTTTCAGGAATACAGAAGAATTTTAAGTCAGAAATTGGATTTTTGCAAAGGACTAATTATAAAAATATGTACTCACATATTGTGCTCAGAAGCAGATATAACACACATCCAATATTGAAATATATTGATTTTAAACCACTGAATGCAGATATTTATTGGAACGATGAAAATGGCAAGCTGGAGTCGTTTTATTACGAAGTAAGGCCCATCGGACTTTTGTTTGTATCCAACGATAAATTTGAATTTAATATTAGCCGAAACAAAGAAGCATTATATGAGGATTTTGAAATCCACGATTCAATATCAATTCCCAAAGGAGATTATTGGTTTACTCGTTATAGGATTAATGCATCAACTTTTGATGGCAGAAAAATGTCTGTAGCTACTAATATTGTTTTTGGTGATTTCTTTAATGGTAGCAGAACTCAAATATGGGCAAATTTTAAGTATAACATCAATTCAAATATGAATTTAGATGTTGAATATGATAAAAATGTGATTAGTTTGAAATCAGGTAAGTTTGATATTGATGAGTTAGGCGGGCGATTTGAATATTCATTCAACCCAAAATTGATTTCCAGCTGTTTTGGACAATGGAATAATGATGATAAATCCGTGCTATTGAACTTCCGAATTCATTGGATATTTGTAGTTGGATCAGATTTTTATTTAGCAATAAACCAAAGAATAGGCAAATCTGATAATACATTCTTACATGAAAGAACATCATTCATTGGAAAATTGGTGTGGAGAATAGGTTGAGGAAGTTATTAATAGATTTGTGTATGATTAAAACAAATGATAATTATTATTTTCAGGCAGATAATAAATGGGAATTCTTGATTTTATAAAGGATGTGTTTACTATTGGTCCTTTTTTTGTAATGATAGCAATGGTGCTTGTTGTCTTTATTGTTATACTCAAAAAGCAAAATATGCTTTGGAGATTTTCTTTTTATGCTTACATATTGCCTACTTCAGTGATTAATCCATTTATTATGCTTTACTATCCTGAAAATCATTTGGTGGCAATGTGTTCCGGACTCGTCTGGGGTACTTATATTGTGTTTGCAACTAAGTATATTTTGTGTTATTATGCAATAGAAAAACAGAAAAAATTTCCGATATTCTTTGGTCAATTACCAACAAGTATGCTTATGACAGGTATGCTGATATACTTATTTGTAAGTGATTCAATTGTAAGCAGCAAAATTGATGTAATTATTGGTTTTATTCTAAGTTTAATTATTGGGAATATCATTTTTTATTCATTAATTAAATTCAAAACTAATAAGTTGATTGAAAAATATGGAAATGATATTTTAAATAAATTAAGTTCTATATAAATACAGATGTGAAAAAGAGTTTGTATAAAAGGAAATAATCTGATTTAATGAAATTATAAAAAACAGTAGAGACAGATCTGAGACCTGTCTCTACTGTAAAAAAACAAATTAATGGAAAATTATATTTCGCCTTTTTCCTTTTTATCAATGAAAATATTGAATCTTTCAATACATTCATCTTTGCCAAGAACTTCCATTGTTTCGAACATACCTGCACCAACAGACTTGCCGGTAATCATAAGTCTGAGCGGATGAATTACATCTTTGAGTTTTAAACCTTGCGACTCGACATAAGCCATAGTAATGTCGTGTGTAGTTTGATGTTCGAAATTTGGAGCATTTTTGAATAGTTCAACCAAAGGTTTTACTAATTCAAGAGTAGTATCTTTCCAATGTTTTAGAACATAAGCTTCGTCGTATTCTTTAGGTTTTTCGAACATGTAATTACCAAAAACAGGAATTTCGATAAGTAAGTTTACTCTTTCGCGGAGCAAACCAATAACTTTAGCAAGATAATCATTGTCAAAACCAGAGAAGCCAGCTTCATCTGCCAAAGGTTTAAATCTGACAGCTAAATCGTTTAGATCGAGAGCACGCAAATATTGAGAGTTCATCCAATCAAGTTTTTGAGTGTCGAACACAGCGCCAGCTTTGTTAACTTTTTCGAGTGAGAAAAATTCAATAAGTTCCTGCATAGAGAAAATTTCTCTATCGGCAGTAGGATTCCAGCCCAATAAGGCGATAAAATTGACAAAAGCTTCTTTGAAATAGCCCTTGCCAGCATAATCTTCGACAGCAACAGAGCCTTGGCGTTTGGAAAGCTTGGTTTTGTCTTTATTTAGTAATAGAGGAAGATGTGCAAATTTTGGTCTTTCCCAGCCAAAAGCATCATAGAGCAATACGTGTTTAGGAGTAGAAGGAAGCCATTCTTCGCCACGAATTACATGAGAAATTTGCATTAAGTGGTCGTCCACAACATTTGCTAAGTGATAAGTAGGGAAGCCATCAGATTTTAGAAGAATTTGATCGTCCACATCTCTACCATTGACCACAACCTCGCCACGAATAATATCGCTAAATCTAATTTCGCCTGTTAGAGGCACTTTGAGTCTAACAACAAAGGGAGCATTAGCTTTGAATAGGTTTTCAGTTTCTTCAGGACCCAAGGTATATTGGTTGCGCATCACCGAACGGTCGTATTTGGGAGCAACCCCTGCTTTTTGCTGACGTTCGCGCATAGCGTCGAGCTCTTCGGCAGTATCGAAAGCATAATAAGCATTGCCGTTTTCAATTAATTCTTGGGCATATTTTCTGTATAAATCAAATCTTTCTGATTGGATATAAGGACCGAAGTCGCCACCTTTATCAGGGCTTTCGTCAAATTCAATACCAGCCCAGCTCAAGGAACTGATTAAATTTTCTTGAGCATTTTCTACAAAACGAGTTCTATCTGTATCTTCAATTCTTAATATGCACTTACCGCCATGGTGTCTTGCAAAAAGATAATTATATAGAGCTGTCCTTAGTCCGCCTACATGCAAGTAACCGGTTGGGGAAGGAGCAAATCTTACTCTTACGCTCATTTTATTCCTCTAATTAATTCAAATTGTACAATTTATAAAAAACAAAATTACGAAAAATATTCGTAAACTATATTGAAAAACAATCTGCAGACTATTAAATGAGCTTTGACTTTAAAGCATCTATGAATAATTCCATCTTCATGCCTCTTGATCCTTTGACGAGTATGGCAGATGTTTTGAAATTATTTATTATATAATCTGCAATTTCGGAATGAGAATCAAATAGTTTGATATTTTCTGATTGAAATTGAGAATTTGCTTTTGCCATTTCATTGCCAATAATGAACACATAATCGCATAAACCAGCTGCAGACTTGAGTAGGTCAATATGCTCTATTGCTGCTGCATCGCCCAGTTCTCTCATTTCGCCAAGCACAGCAATTTTGGGTTTATTTGTTGAATATGCTTTAAGTGTTTTTAGAGCCATAGCCATCGAAGATGGGTTTGCGTTGTAGCAGTCATTCAAAATTTTGAATTCTGCAACATTTTCGAAAACCATTCTAGCATAGCCATGATTGATTTCCGGTGTATAGTTGCTGAGTCCATGAGCAATTTCTTCTAAGGTCAAATCAAAAAGAATACCCGCCGCAGCTGCAGCAATAGCGTTATAAGCAGATGCAAATCCAATTGTTTGCATATTAATTTGAATTGAGCCAGAATTATAATTTAATTTTAAAAATGGATTAAGCGATTCATTTATTTCAATATCAGCTTTGAGAGCAGCATCAGTGTGAGTGCCAAAGGTAAGTTTTTTATTTAAAACTTTATAATAATTGACTAACCTATCATCATCAAAATTAATGAGGCAGTGCCCGCCTTTTTTAAGAAGGAAACCAAATAGGGCAGTTTCTTCCTGCTCTACACCATCCAAATCAATAAGAAGCTCTAAGTGTTCCTTGCCAATATTAGTGATAAGCCCATGAGTAGGTTCTATCATTTCGCTTAGTATATGAACTTCGCCTGGTTCGTTAGTACCGATTTCAAGTACAGCAGCTTGATAGGAATCGTTCAATTGGAGAAGCATAAGTGGCACTCCAAGGCGGTTGTTGAAATTACCAAAAGTCTTTAAAGTATTATATTTGACAGACAAAACAGCTGCGCAAAGTTCTTTTGTAGTAGTTTTGCCATTAGAGCCACCAATTGCAATAATAGGCATATCGAATCTATGACGGTGATAATTAGCAAGGCTGCCAAGGGCAGTTAGATTGTCATCAACAATTATAAACGATTTATCGGGAAAATTGGATGAATTAGCTGTAAACCAATCTTTATTGACTAGGCAGCAAGCAGCACCTGCTGCAAAAGCATCAGCAACTTTGCTATGACCATCAATTTTTTCGCCATATAAAGCAACAAAAATATTGTTCGGTTCAATTTTTCGTGAGTCGATGGAAATTCCAACAGAGTTGAAATCTTCATTTATATTAATAATAGAATCATCATCGAAAATGGAATAAATATCAACAGCATTAAATTTAGCATAGTTAGGAATCATAATTTCCCCCAAAAATGAGTTTATTAAATATTATTAAAAGCAAATTAAACAAAAGTATTGTAATATCAATTGATGAGTATATAAAAAAATAACCTCCGCTCTTGGAAGAACGGAGGCGAGGGCATGCGGCGTTTCCACCACATATAGACTCAGAAGGTATCATCGGCTTGGGGGGATAAGCCTCGCCTTGAGTCTTACATATGTTTAATTACTGATTTTACGACGCCCCAGACGAAAAATTCGTCTTCGGGGTATATGCGTATGGGGGAATACTTGTCGTTTTCAGAAATTAAATATAATTCAGTACCGTAATATTTTAATCTTTTAACTGCTAATTTATTATTTATTTGAGCAACTACAATCTTGCCGTCTTCGGGCTGAAGATCCGAATCGACTAAAAGTGTATCGTTGTTGTCGATGCCAGCGCCAACCATTGAATCGCCAGAAACCCTGATTAAAAAGGATTTTTCGGGATTGCCTGCAAGCATGCTGTTTAGGTCGAGGGAATTTTTTTGAGGTCTGAAAGCATCAAAAAAAGGTTTTATTTTGTTTGAAAACAAACCTTGGAAATCATTTCTTAAATGATTTGATTTTGCCATATCAATGTTTAATGCTGTATCAATTGTCATAAAATCCCCATTAAATATCGTTTGGCTAA
>JAUQWR010000815.1 GCA_030835065.1 Candidatus Kapaibacterium sp. | reverse complement strand
AGTAATCATACCTGTGCCTTTTATCTTGGTTGTACCAGGAGGCAGCTTACCACCCAATTCAAAAGTAATTATATATCCATTTTCAGGATCGCCATCAATAGTCGGACCAGAAGCCACTTGATATGTAGTCAATCCGTTTGCTTTAGTAAATTCGCCTAAACGAACTTTAATTTGAGCATCTTTTTCAGTGCCTGTAAATGGCTTACCAACTTTAATACCAGTAATAGTCACTTTTGGTTTATTTGTATTACCTGAAAATGATATTTGCATACCACGTGTATTTACAGATGGTTCTTCCTGACGAATTGTAAATGTTTTAGCAGGATAAATATCAATTTCTGTACCTGTATATGGTTGTACCCAAGTTACCTTCAAAGTAAGCTTATTAGCATCAGGAGTAAATTTCAAAGCATTTTCGTTTGTGATTGACAAACCTTCGATTGGAGGTTTTTGCGAACCATTATCAAAGTTTGCATAGATTCTAAACTGATTAGCAGTAATCTTACTACCTGATTCAGGAATAACATCAAGTACTAATGGGTTACCGTAGAATCCATAAGAATTAATTCTTGCATTTAGCTTGCTAGCTGATTCATTAGTCAGTCCTGTTTTGAACACATACAAATCTGCAATAGCAGGTAAAGCTGTTCTATTATTCAATTTATGATTTATTTGAACTTTATATGAACCTGGAGCTAATTTTTTATCTACAACGGCTCTATATTCAAGCTTACCACCATTAATAGGAGCAGGAGAATTTGAAGCTAATTCAAATAAAGGTTTTAGTGATACATTTGCTACAACTCCACCCTTAGCATCAGTCACTACACCTGATACAGCGTTTTGGCCCTTCTGGTAAGGAGATATTGAGAATTCAAATGCGTGTTGAACTGCATCAAAGCTTGCCATTGAGTTGACCATTGCAATTGTTGGTTCTGATACAGGCATTTTAGGAGTAATAACACGAACGTTAAATTCAATGCTACCTTTATTTTGATCGAAGTTTGAAGACATACCAGGTGCTAGTAATTTAGCAATATAATTATATAATCTTAATTTGCTAATAACTTCAACTGAGTTTGGATCTTCCATAGCTTTTTTGATAGCAACATCCATTTGTTTATCAAATTCAGCGATATCTAGGTTTTTGATAAATGCATCTGTAGAAGGTAATGCATATTTCTCTAGTCGAGCTGCTAACTCTTTTTGAACTTTATGAAGAGCACCAACAGTTAATTGGACTGTACCAATATTTACAGTTGCTTCGTCGCCCATTTCCTTAGCTTTTTGATCTGCACGTACACCCAAAATCTTGTTTGTTTTTGAAGCAAATCTTAATTTATACCAACCTGCTTTGCTAGGTGGTTGGAAGTTAATTACGAATGAACGCTTTTGTAAATCTTGACCTTTGATGCCTGCACTTTTTCTGGATTCATAATCCGAATAGAAGAATGTAGAATCATCAGGAAGATTATTAGGCTTCAATGAACCCCATGGTCCAATAAGAGTTTCTTTATCTTTGGGATATAGGGGTACTATGTCCGCAGTTGATTTTATTGCTTTTGGATTTAAAGCATTATAAGTTGCTTCATTATCCATAACAATTTTTCTAACTGCAACCATTTCCCATTCTTCGCCACTTGGTCCGGTTACTCTTGCACCTGGTTCCAATTTAGTGAAATCTGTTCCTTTCAGAGTATTTTCATCAGGAAACATCGGAGCTGATTCACCTTGAAGATTGCTATTGTAAAATATCTGATATTGGAGCTCTGAAACGTTAGCAAGTTCAACAAGCTTGCGCAAGCGTTGATTGTGCTCTTTATCAGTTTCACCTTCACGACGTTTGATAGCCGCTGTTACATCAGTAACACCGACTTCTACAATATATTTACGATTTGGTTTTACTTCAATACCATAATCTTTTTGGATATTAATACCTGGAGGAGGAATTGTAATTTCATCCTGCGGACGAGTATTAATACCTTCAGTACCTGCACCGGACTGCAATTGCGAAAGAATACTTTCAACAATTTTCATTGTTTCCTGCTGTTTCTTGTGCAAACCTTCTTCTGCTTCGTCACGCTCAACGATAATAATCAGAAGTTCCAACACAACGGCAAGGTATAACACGAAATACACCTTTCCTGCACCGCCGCCTTTTGACATATCCTAACCTCCTAAATTTTGCGCCTTATGACGCGTTAATACCAATTCGTTTATTTTCTTATTTATTTCTAGTTTTATTCTTTCTTATTGCCTTTATATACTATGAATGTAGTATAAATCACGACAATTTTCAAAGTTATATCAATTGCTTAACTTACTATTTTCAAAAATCTAATAAAATTTAAAACAAATACAAAATTAAAATATAAATTTAATCAAAATTTTTAACTATTTCTGTAACTTTTTTTACTCATGTAGTGTTATTTACTACCTGAGATGAACCAAGAATTAAAAAATAATTTGTTTTATTCCGAAAAACCTTCGGATTACTTTTTATACTTGCAAAAGTCAGGGAGAATTTCTTATTATCCTGAGCTTTCTCATCTTATTATTACTCCTCAAGATCCGGCATGGCATCCCGAAGGCTCTGTTTGGCATCACACTCTTCTTGTTATTGATGTGGCTGCCCAACTCAAAAAATCTATAGATTCTCAATTTGAACAACATATATATATGTTATCTGCATTGACTCATGATATAGGCAAACCCTATACCACTTTTTTTGCTGATGGCAGATGGCGAAGCCCCGGGCATGATTCAATTGGTTTGCCTGCCCTTTTTTCTTTTCTTAAAAGGATTGGCTCGCCCGATTTGTTTGATATGATT
>JAUQWR010000073.1 GCA_030835065.1 Candidatus Kapaibacterium sp. | reverse complement strand
CAAAAATAAAATAGTTTGCACTTACATCAGGAAAAGAAGAGTATTTGAAGTCATTGATATAGAAATATTTATCTGCATGCATTGTTTGAGCAAACAAAAACACTAATGCAATTATATATTTAGAGTATTTATATGCCATTTTTCTGCCCCCCGGCATTATTAGTAACATTATAAGTTCCAAAAATAATAACAAATTACATACCAAAAAAATACAATTTAGTTTTTATTCAATAATGTAAATGCCATTATATGCAAAGCTTAAGATTAAAATAAGAATTGCGAACCATCCAAGAGTTTTCCTTAAGACACCTAAATCAGAGTTGTCGTGAACGGGAGGATGATCGAGTTTTATAAAAAATTTGGTAATGATAGCCCAGAAAAGCCAGCCTAACCAGCTATTCATAATCCAGGGTGCATTATACTTAATCCATGATAATATAGGCATCAGAGTATCTTGAATAAAAATCACGATACTATCTGCATATGTCATTGAAAGCATGTCATACAATAGACCTAACAATCCAAAAAATCCCAAGAGCAAGAGGAAATACCAAAAAATTCTGGCAATTTTTGAATGGATTTTGCCAAACATTGCATAAATAATATGACCTCCATCTAATTGCCCCATAGGAAGCATATTAAGAGAAGTGACAAACAAGCCAAACCAGCCAACATTAAGAAATGGGTAGTGATATATTTCATTCATTGGAGGAAGAAAACCATTGGGATTGGCAAATACTTTTGCAAGAATCCAGTATAGTGCCGTATCGCCAAAGTGTAGATTTGTTTTGGGTATTTGACCGGCATAAAGAGTTAAATATTCTGGATGGAGATGATAAATGAAATCGATGCCCGGAAGAGTTGCAAATCCATAAATCAAAAAGATTAAGCTAACAACAAACCCTGCAATAGGACCTGCAATGCCAATATCAAATAGAGCTTTTCGGCTAAGGATTGGAGAGCGAGTCTTGATAACTGCACCAAAAGTACCAAAATTGACAAATCCCGGTATCGGAAATGGTATGTAATATGGCAGAGTGGCATCTACTTTATGAAGTTTTGCAGCAAAATAATGTCCAAATTCATGAGCTGTAAGGAAAGTCATGATTAATATAGCATAAGTAAGCCCATAATGCCAATTCATAACATTAGTATAATCTTTGAAAGCCCATTGAGCTCCGGCAATCATGCAGGAAATAAAAGTAATCAAAAAAAGTAGAATATGTAATGAATAATTATTGTTTTTCTTTAAAAAATGAAAACTTAGTTTTTCATGATTTTCTTTCATCTAAAAATCCAATTTTAAAATTGAAATAAAGCAAAAATAACAAAATCTCT
>JAUQWR010000814.1 GCA_030835065.1 Candidatus Kapaibacterium sp. | reverse complement strand
TCCAATATACTTCATCATACTAGACAATATTATATTAAATATTAGAAATATAAATGGTTTCACATCTAATTGTTTATCTTTATTTTTTATCAAAAATGATAATATATACATATTAGATGCAATAAAAACTTGCTCCGGTATTAGAAACATATGAATTCTGACAAAATTTGGCAGCAATACAAATAGAAGCATTAATGAAATTGAACTAAAAACCGAAAGATTTAGATTTTCAGAACTTTTTTTTATTAAAAACATTGAGTAGATAGTCAAGATCAAATGAAGCAAAAAAGTAGATAAGAATTGATTCTTAAAAATACATAGAAAAGGCAACAATAAAATTGTGATTCCTGGAGAAAAATCGGTATATGGCTCCAATACAGGCATCATATTGCCAGATGGCCAATTAATAAGTTCAGAAAAACTACCATATTTTAAGCAGTTAATTGCTGGAGTAATGAACATAATCATATCCCCATTCATACAATCATCAAAAAAGAATAAGAGGGAAATATACATTATACTAATTATATAAATAAATGTTAATCTTTTAGAATTAGAAATATCGAAAATAAAATTTAGGCGCTTCATAATAAATCAAAAAATTAGGATAAATAATGTTAAATGAAAATAATAATTTTTTTTTTATTTTCAAATATTATATTTAATTTTTGTATGTAAATGTAAATAATTTCACTAAGTTTGTAATGAATAATTAACGAATTTGGAAACAAAGGTGTAAAATGACAGAAAGAAAAATTTTGCCTGCAAATAAGACAAAAAATGTTACATATGCAATTCGTGACATCGTAGTTTTGGCTGAGCAAGTTGCAAAATCCGGTAAAGAATTATTATACTTAAACATTGGCGATCCTAACGTATATGATTTTATTACGCCTAAACACGTAGTGGATTCTACATATAAAGCAATGGCAGAAAACCGTAATGGTTATGCACCATCTTCAGGTATTAAAGCTGCAGTAAAAGCTATTGAAACTGATGCAGCTCAAAAAGGTATTGATAATATTTTAGATATTTTCGTTACTACTGGTGCTTCCGAAGCTATTGAAATATGTTTGACTGCATTACTCAATCCAGGCGAAAACTTTTTAATGCCTACTCCAGGTTACCCGCTTTATACTGCTGTACAAAGCAAGCTAGATTTGGTTCCTAATCCTTACTATATGGATGAATCAAAAGGATGGCAACCTGATATTGAAGATATTAAATCCAAAATTAATGATAAAACTCGTGCTATTGTTTTGATCAATCCTAACAATCCAACTGGCGCTGTTTGCAAAAAAGAAATTTTGGAACAAATTATTGACTTAGCATTAGAGCATAACTTAGTAATTTTTGCTGATGAAATTTACGATAAGTTAATGTTTGACGGAAAAAAATTAGTTTCTATTGCTTCTCTAAATAAAGACGTTTCTTGTATTACATTCTCTGGATTGTCTAAAAACTATTTAGCTCCTGGCTTTAGAATTGGTTGGGGTATTGTAAGTGGACGTCAGTCAGTTATGGGAGAATATGTAGAAGCTATTAATAAATTATTGAGAGCAAGAGTTTCTGCAAATCATCCAGAACAATATTCAATTGTCAGTGCACTTAATGGCGATCAATCACACTTGGCAGAAGTCAACTTAAGATTAGAGCGTCGCAGAGATATTACAATGAACTTATTAGCAACAATCCCTGGCATTTCTTTAGTTCAGCCTGAAGGTGCATTTTATGCATTCCCATCAATAGATGTAGATGATGATGCTAATTTCTGTAGAGAACTGCTCAAAGAAACTGGTGTAGTTGTTGTTCCCGGTAGTGGTTTTGGTCAAAAACCCGGTAGCCAACACTTTAGAATAGTAATTCTTCCTCCAGAAGAAATTCTAGAAAAAGCTTTTAGATATATTGGCGAATTCTACCAAAAATACAAAAACAGATAAAAAAAACGCACCGTAAGGTGCGTTTTTTGTTACTCAGCAATTGAATTTAAAATATCAAGCAAAATATTGGTTTGCTCTAAATCTTTGACAGAAATATCGAGCCATTTTCCTGCTTCTCTGAGCGAATCCATTTCGTCGTGACTCATATTATAGTCAAAAATTGAACCCGAAGCATTACCAATAAATACACCAAAAGCAACTAAATGCTTTTTAAAGCTTAAAGCATCAGCATTTTCAACTTTTTGATCAAGAATTTTATCGACATTCATCAATACATCACGGATACTCAAACCACTTGATTCGAGTTCCGACATTACACTTTCAGATGATTCGATAGAAGAAAGCACTTCTTGAGCAAAAGAGCATTTCAGCTTGACACTTTTTTTAAGAATAGCTTCTA
>JAUQWR010000813.1 GCA_030835065.1 Candidatus Kapaibacterium sp. | reverse complement strand
TGGGTTCCTATAGGTTCAGAATAGTCTTTGCCAGCATGATATATATACATCTTGCCATTGATATTAGAAACACTTGCTTTAATTGGTTTTCGCAATACTTGTTCAACGGCAAAATACACGTCGATTTCTGTATTTGACTTTAATTGCTTTTCTACAGCATCTAGTAATTCATTATGAGTAATCATACTTTCATACCCCTAAATGTTCTAAAAGCATTCGAAAAAACTCCTTGTTCACTAGTGTCCTTTACATGTATATGCTTGCTGGTTTCTGTTGTATTAAAATTTATTGTACCGTCGGCTATTGATTCCAATAGAGTTATTGAATCATCATAATAACTTCTATATTCTTCATCGTTAGTTTCTCTTCTTTTTCTAAGTTCGTAAATTGAGAGGTTTACACATATTGTTTTAGTAGTGTTGTTTATTAGGGGGACTGAATATTTCCCCCTAATATATCCATTTATCAAATCGGTATTGTTTTGAATGATGTTATTTATGAGTTCCTCATTAATATCTTTAGAATTAATATCGTCGCTAAGATTAACTAATTCTGCTCTAGTAATGGCTCCGGCTATATCATCAATCGTACAATACATACTATAATACCTTTGCTAATGAAATTGCTTCAGTTGCTTTTACTATTGGTAATGCACAGGATTGCAATTCATATTCGATTTGCTGTTTGTTTTTCGACAGATACTTGTTTGCTAGATATTCGTAGGATGTTTTAACAGCAGTTGCTTCTTCGTCAAATATTGTAATCGGACCTTTAACATGTTCAAAAATACCTGCTTGGATACCTTGAGTTGAAGTAATTATTACTGTGTCAGGATCTAATATGTTATTTGCTACTATTGTGCCATTAGCAGCTTTAGAAGTATATTGATATCCATAAGAATATATTTCTATATTCGCATCTGGCAATTTTCCTAAAAATGCTGCACCTGTCACACTGTCAATTGCTGCGAATGGTTTCATTCTGCCAACGTCGAAATTCAACGTATCCAATCTATCAATCATTATTTTATTGTTTCGGAATGCTTTAGCAGCATTAACACCCATCAAACAAATATTTGCTTGCAAGCCAGATTTTGACAATACTGCTTGTGCCATCTCAATTAATAATTCGATTGGATTTGCAGTATCAGCCCCCCATTTATCAGCTGCTAAGGATGGACTAAAATTATTCACAT
>JAUQWR010000812.1 GCA_030835065.1 Candidatus Kapaibacterium sp. | reverse complement strand
TGCTGCAAAAGCTAAAGCTGATGCTGAAGCCGCTGCTGCTAAAGCTAAAGCTGACGCTGAAGAAGCCGCTGCTGCTGCTGCTGCACAATCTGAATAGTTTTCTCTTTTTTGGCACTCATGCTGAATATATAAAAGACTGCTCCTTTTCGGGAGCAGTTTTTTTATGACTATATTTTAGCTTCTCAAATATTAATTCCGCCCACTCATAAAATTATTATTCTTTTTTTAATGATTTACTACTATTTTTGAGAAATTTTAGGAGTTGGATTTATGTTTTGGAACTTTTATTATAATGCTATATTAAAACCCGGCAAAACATTTATAGAATTTGCCTCTTCTCAGAATTTAATCAGGTATGCATTTGCATATATTCTCATTCCATTGCTTGGCTATACACTAATGTATATATTTCTTGCAATCGCTCATGGTGCTCCTTCTGTATTCACTCCATGGCTAAATATTCCTAAGGAATCTTACTATTTTTATAATCAATTCCTGCTAGCTCCAAGCATTCTTTTGGCTTGGTGGGCTTGTTCTGTTTTTATGTATATACTTACAAAATCTTTTGGATCAAAGATTAGTTTTGATATAACATTTGCTGCTATTGCACTTTCAATATCTATATCTATGTGGGGCACACTCGTGCACGACCTTTTAATGAGTTTTTCGTCTGCAATTGGGTGGATTAATCCTAACGAACACGAAATAGCTATGAACAGCCCTACAATTTGGAGAACTCTTCTTTGGATTTCCATTGGTATATATCTATTTGCATTTTTATTCTATTTCTATACTATTTGCAAATACATACACAAACTGAAAACCCTACATTCAATTATAATATCTTTTCTAAGTTTTATTATATTTCAGCTAATATTTTTAATATTCAATAGATAAATATTAAGCTTTAGCAGCAAAGGCGATAATATTCCCTTCGGGATCGGCAAAATAGCATGCTCTATCGCCCCAGTTGCGCATCTGGATTGGACTGATCAACTCTGCTCCGGATTTTACAGCATTTTCGTATTCGAACTCCAGATCATCAACGTAAAGATATAACTCATGCTTTATTAGATTATTCCCATTTTGCTGAAAATTCTGGGTTTCTAATATTTTTTCTATATTAGTTACAGGCATCAAGCCAAGAGTAAAAGTATCAGAAATTACAAATTCAGTCATACCTGGAACGTCTAGATCCGGTAATTTTCTAAAAAGTGAAGAATAAAACTTTTTCGCACTATCAGCATCTTCTACAAATAGAATAATCATCGACTTATTTATCATGTTATATATCTTTTAGCGTTATAAATAAGTTAGTTAAACGCCAAATTGCCTAAGATGATGGTCAAGGTGCTTAGCAAACATGTTGTTCCATTCAAACTTATTCAATTTGCCAAAGGAAAGAGATTCTTTGCCATCGAAGAAATTTTCGCCAAGTTCGCAAGTTTTGACAATGTAATCAATAAGTCTGGATTTTTCGATTTCAAAATTTCTTTCATCAGAAATAATAAAAGCAGGAGCAGTCTTTAAATTCTGCTTATAGGGAACGTTATTAACCACAGTAGGTTTCACTATCAATCGCAAAACAAAACGCATAAATCCGCTTGGTCTGGGATGCTTGCTATCGTAAACCATTTCGTAAGTAACGTTGCAATGAGCCAGCATTTTTTCGACAGACATAGTACCCCAATTTGGCTGGCTATCTGCTTTCAACTTATTTATTCTTCCAATTAATTCATCAACATCTTTTTTATTAAACACATTAATCATAGGTCACCTTTATAAAATAATTTGATGCAAAAATAATAAAATCTACTGAATATATGTAAATCTAAAATCAAAAAAAAGCCGTCTGAAAAAAAAATTCAAACGGCTTAATATTAAGAATTTCTAAGATCTTATTTAGCTAATGCTACACTGCGACGTTCGCGAATAACAGTAACTTTGATCTGGCCTGGATATTCCATTTCGCTTTCTATACGCTTAGCGATTTCGATAGCCATTGTATCTGAAGTAGGATCGTCAACTTTTTCAGGTTCGACAATAACACGAACTTCGCGACCAGCCTGAATTGCAAAAGTTTTGCCAACACCTTCGAAACTTTCGGCAATAGCTTCGAGTTTTTGAAGACGTTTGACATAATTTTCTAAGGATTCGCGGCGAGCACCAGGACGAGCACCGCTGATACTATCAGCTGCTTGCACCAATACAGCATAAGGCGATTCCATCTCAATATCTTCGTGGTGAGCGCCAATAGCATTGCAAACGATAAGATTTTCTCTATACTTTTTAGCTAATTCAAATCCAATCAAAGCGTGAGGACCTTCAGTATCTTTATCGACGCACTTACCAATATCATGCAATAGGGCAGAACGTTTTGCTACTTGAGTTTCAAGACCTAATTCTGCAGCCATAATACCGGAAATGTAAGCAACTTCGATAGAGTGGTTCAACAGATTTTGACCATAGCTCGAGCGATATTTCATCTTTCCAATATGGCGAATTAATTCTTTATGCATATTATGAATGCCTAATTCGAGCAAAGCATTTTCGCCAACTTTAATAATTTCGTCTTCAAGTTCTTTTCTAGTTTTTTCGACAACTTCCTCGATACGAGCAGGGTGGATACGACCGTCTAACATAAGTTTTTCGAGAGCTTTTTTAGCAACTTCACGGCGGAATGGATCAAACCCTGAAATAACAACAGCTTCGGGAGTATCATCGATAATAAGATCGATACCTGTAGCAGCTTCGAAAGCACGTATATTACGACCTTCGCGACCAATAATGCGACCTTTCATATCATCAGAATCTAAAGTAACAACAGAAACAGTAGTTTCGACTGAGTGGTCTGAAGCAGTACGTTGAATAGCTTGAACAATAATATTTTGAGCTTCTTGGTTAGCTTTAAGTTTAGAATCTTCACGAATTTGAGCCACATACTTGGCAGCTTCCTGGCGAGCATCACTAATCATAGATTCAACAAGTTGTTTTTTAGCTTCTTCGCGAGAGAGCCCTGCAACTTGCTCAAGTTTTTGAGCTTGTTCAGCTTTAATTTTATCGACTTCGACAAGTTTATCTTTAAGAGTAGATTCTCTTTTTTTGAGATCGTCGTCGTAAGTCTGCAAAGCTTTTTCTTTTTTATTTAATTGCTCAGCTCTTTGGTTGAGATCGTCTTCTTTGTTTTTAATTTGTTTTTCTAGTTGCTGAATTTTTTGGCGTTTAGCCTGAGCATCATTTTCAAATTCTAATTTACGCTTGTGCCATTCTTCTTTAGCTTCAAGCATTTTTTCTTTTTTAACGTTGTTTGCTTCTTTTTCAGCATCTTTAATAATATTTTTAGCACTTAATTCAGCTTCGGCAATTTTAGCTTTACTTATTTTACTAGTAATGAAGTTTGAAACACCAAACCCAGCAATCAACCCAACCACACTAAGAATAATAATTAATAGTGGATCCATATAAATCTCCTTCATGCCTTTGACAACTGATACCCAGGCAAGTCAAGGCAACCAAGCGAGGGCAAGTTCAACATAGTTAATTATTTACCATACAAAAAGCATGATAACATCATTCAATTTTTAGAAATTAAAATATTTTACTGGTGTCTTGCGAAGACAGGCAGTGTAAGAAGTGCTTATGTAAACTTATTCAATCGAGTTTATAAAAAAAATAACTATCAAAAAACCCGTATTCAATCAAGAAAAAATACCCCGTAAACTCCGCAAAGACGATACTCAATATCGCCAATTCAAACAAATTTTCAACAAAATATTTTAATTTCTAAATATTTTATCCGAATAATAAACAAATTAAATAGGATTTTATTTTAAAAAAGGATAAAAAATTTTGGCGAGACGAAATTAGGAATAAAAATTTAATGGAAATTGAACCGCATCACGCTATCAATATACGCTTACTAAGGCGTATACCTTACGAGGTGAAGAGAACCTCAAGCCACAGTGGGTGCTATCCTTCCAATCGCTATAATCTGCTGAACCCTCCAAAGAGAATTTCTGCCGAAGCAGTGCAGCCCGCTATTGATTAGCAGAGCTTAGCTCCCTATAAGTTATTTATAGTTCTTTACATCGCTATTGTGACGATAGCGTGACACGGCAATTTTCCAATCAAATTAACTATCAAAACCAATTATTATTTACTTTCCATTTGACTAATCAAATACTCACTCATTCTATTCAGTTCGTCAATCAGATATTTAAACTCCTCATTGGCTTTCGCTTCTTTTTTCAACTCCTCTTCGGCAATATTAAGAGCCGCCAAAACCGACATTGCGTTGATGCTCATCTCATCGCCATAGTTTTTCCGCAATTCGGCAATTTTTTCGTCCACTTTTTCGGCTGCTGCTTTTGTTAGTTCAGCATCGTCCCCCATCAAAGTGTATTCACTGCCATCGATTTTGACATTTATATATTCCGACATCTATTTCCTATTTATCCAATTTTTTTGCTTATCAATCAATCCGATTTTTAAGATCAGATTCAATATCATTTACGATAAACTTAACAATAAATTGGTTAATAAAAAATTAAAATTTATATCTGTTTTAAATAACAGTTCTTACATAATCCAACGCTGCTTCCAAATCTGCAAATACCTTGTCGGCTTCGAATGGAATACTTGCCGTATTATTATTGATTAATATGGTATTTGTGCCTGCACGTTTGCCGGCAATTACATCGGTCGGGCTGTCGCCAATTGTCCAAGACTCTTCCGGATCTATCTCAAATTGGTTTATAGCTTCTTCGAACATTCCCGGGTTGGGTTTGCGTCTGTAGCTATTAGCAGCCGCCAAATCCGGACAATAATAAATAGCATCGAACTTGCTTCCGGTAGATTCTTCGAGAAGATTCTGCATATATTCATGAACCAAAGCAAGATCTGCTTCGCTCATCAATCCTTTGCCAATTCCCTGTTGATTTGTGACTAAAATGGCTAGATAATCATTATCCTTAACGTATTTGAACAATGCCAAAAAGTCTTCATTAATTTCAAACTCTTCAATAGCTTTGACGTACCCGCCAATTATTCGTCGGTTCACTATACCGTCTCTATCAAAAAATACTGCTTTATTCATCTTTTTTCGTTTTTGTCATTAATCATAGTTCAAAAATAAAAAAATCCTCTCTTAGTAGAGAGGATTTTTGATAGAATAATGTTTATTCAGAGTATTAGTCGATTTTTTTGATTTCCATTTTGATTCTATCTGCTGGCATATCTCTTGCACCTGTTTTTACAGCTGCAATTTTATCAACTACTTCAATTCCGCTAGTTACTTCGCCGAAAACTGTATATTGACCATCTAAGTGAGGCACATCGCCTAAGCAAATGAAGAATTGAGAAGTAGCACTATTGATATCATTACCTTTGCGTGCCATCGATAGGATACCT
>JAUQWR010000811.1 GCA_030835065.1 Candidatus Kapaibacterium sp. | reverse complement strand
CTTTTAGCTTATTATCAATAACCGGTACCGCCGCATCAAAATTCCAGGTTTTCTGATCATATTTATTGTTGATAGCAATAGGAGCACCTGCCATTTTAATACTATTCTTACTAATAAACTCCATCAATTCAGAATAGTTTTTGCCTAAAGCCAATTGAATCGCGTCAGGAGATAAAGTAATATTGTCGTTGATGTAATACAATTGCAATGTATTGAGATCAATAAGTGAAATTTCAAAGGTATTAGCAATATTTTCGCAGAATTTTTTTAAGCTTTCGAGCCCTTTTGTCAAATCTCTACCAATCATTTCGTCCATTGCCAATCCCATATATCTTCCTATTGGATAAGGAAGATCCATTTCGTTTGTCCAAGTTACTTTAGTTTTATTACCCTGAGATTCAAATCTGACAATATCCTTAGATTTCGCTTCCCATGGTTTTAAGAAAACCATATCTGATTCAATTTGTTTGTTTTTCTGAATACTAATTCTCTGAAGATAGCCAGTTCCTATAGTATCTCCATCCCAGGAGAATTTCGATCCACTACCCTTAGAATTGGAAGAAACTTCTGTTTTAAGTTGTTTTTCGTATGTAATCCAAGGATTCCATTGAGCAAAATTGTTTAGGTCTTCAGCATTATTAAATACTTCTTCCAATGGTTTATCAATTATTATCTCACGATTGACAATCGATTTAGATGGAAGAAAAATGGCAATCAAAAGAAAAGATACCATGATAACGCCAAAAATAAGAAGTAAAACTCTAAGTATTTTCATAAACTTTCCTACTTTAATGTTTATTTATTTATCGAAAATTAGTAATAATAAAAATCAATTGAAAGAAAAATATAAGTAAAAGTATATTAAAATGTTTTTTTTGATTAAATTTATTCTTTTTGAAATTACATGATTGATATATGTTTATAGAAAATAATAAATCACTAAAAAAATTAAATACATTCGGAATAGAAGCTAAAGCAAGATTTTTTGCTAATATTAATAAAGCAGAAGATTTGTTAGATCTAATGCAAACTTCTCAATATCAAGATTCAAAGAGATTTATTCTTGGTGGCGGCTCTAATATTCTCTTTAGTTCTGATTTCGACGGCTTGATAATTAGTTCTAATATTAAAGGAATAAACCTAAAAGCAATTGACTCAGAAAAAGCTTTAGTTGAAGTAGGTAGTGGCGAGATTTGGGATGATTTTGTCCGTTTGTCAATTAAAAACAAATATTATGGATTTGAAAATTTGGCTTTGATTCCAGGCAAGGTTGGTGCCGCACCTGTCCAAAATATTGGTGCTTATGCCTGCGAGCAAAAAGATTATTTCTCTCATCTTAGTGGTATTAAACTATCGACCGGAGAAAAACTGGAACTTGATTTTGATGAGTGTCAGTTTGCTTATAGAGATTCAATTTTCAAACATGAATTGAAAGATGATTATTTTGTTAGTTCAGTTGTTTATAATTTAGATAAAAAATGGACACCCAACTTAAAGTATAAAGAACTAGATATTGAATTGAAAAAATTTGGCTTCGATTTTATTAATCAAGATGCAGAATATGTTTATAACACAGTTTGCAGAGTCAGAAAAACTAAACTTCCTGATTATAATGAGATCGGGAATGCAGGCAGCTTTTTCAAAAATCCAATTGTATCAAATCAATTAAAAGATTCTCTACTTACATTGTATCCTGATTTGCCGAATTTTAGAGTTGATGCAGAAAATTCAAAAATTCCTGCTGCATGGCTTATCCAAAAAGCTGGTTGGAAAGGAAAATCTTATGGTAATTGCGGTGTTTTCGAAAAGCATGCATTAATACTAGTCAATTATGGGAATGCAAAAGGTAGTGAAATTAAAAATTTAGCTGCTGAAATAATTGCTTCTGTCGAAAGTCAATTTGGAATAAATTTAGAACCTGAAGTGATTTTTATCGGAGAATAAATGAAAATATATACAAAAACAGGAGATGACGGTACTACTGGCCTTTTTAGCGGAAAGCGAGTTTTGAAATGCGATAATAGGGTAGAGCTTTATGGTACTGTCGATGAGTTGAATTCAATTATTGGTATTAGTACAACCATGGATATGCCAAAAGATATGCTTGCTACTTTCGAGAATATTAGGCATATGCTTTTTAATCTTGGTTCTGACTTTGCTACTCCATTAGAGCCAAAATCACGTTTCGAACCTAAAAGAATCGATAATGAAGATGTGAATTATTTGGAGCATCTTATTGATGATTATGATGCCAAATTACCTCCTTTAAGAAATTTTATTCTTCCTGGTGGCACTCAATGTGCTGCTTTCCTTCATCAAGCACGAACTGTGTGCCGGAGGGCTGAGCGCCTTGCAGTTGCACTTTCTAAAGAGGAATTATTATCACAGGAATCTTTGATTTTCTTAAATAGATTGTCCGATTTTTTATTCATTGCTTCTAGAATGGCTAACTTCTTAGCTGGTGTAGAAGATATTACTTGGAAGGTATAACAAAAATGGAGTTTAATATGAATAGACCTGACTGGGATCAATTATACATCACAATGTGCTACCTTGTTGGTATGCGTAGCAAAGACCAGCATACTCATGTGGGTTCTGTTATTGTTGATTCAGATAATGTGCTTGTTTCTACTGGTTATAATTCACTTCCTCGTGGAATAGATATAGATAGAGATGCTAAAAGGCTTTCTCGTGATGATGGCGAAAAGTATTATTGGGTGGAGCACGCAGAAAGAAATGCAATTTATAATGCTGCTCGCAGAGGTACTGTGCTTAAAGGATGCAAACTTTATGTGCCTTGGACTCCTTGCACCGATTGCGCTAGAGCTATTATACAGACTGGAATTTCCGAAGTTATTATTCATCAAAATGGTCAAGATTTTTATGATGAAACTACCAATTCCAAATGGGTAGAGTCTTATAAAAAAGTAGCCAATATGTTCCTCGAAGCAGGAGTTAAAGTTCGTTATATTACTTGCGATATTGTTATTCCTGAGATTTATATGAATGGTAGAATTAATAATGCTGCTGTAATTTTAAATGCGAATAATGAACCTGAATAATGGCTTGATATTTGATGGTTTCTATATTTAAATAAAATTGATATAAAATGGAAATATCATCAGCTATAGAGAAATTTTTGGTTTATATAAAATCGGAAAAATCTTATTCCGGGCATACGCTATCAACTTATAGCAAAGCATTGGAGCAATTTTTTGAGTATATTAAGAAAGAAATTGATTCCGAAATATTACTCGAAGAACTTGTTTTAGATGATATCAGACCTTTTTTAGGATATTTGCACGATGATGGTATGAAAAAGAATTCTTTACGACTGAAAGTATCAGTCGTAAAGTCCTTTTTCAAGTATTGCTATAAAATGAAATATATAAAGTTTAATCCTGCTGCTCTTATTAGTGCTCCGAAAACCGACAAAAAACTGCCAAGTTTCTTTTTAGAAAGTGAAGTTACTGAATTAATTGATACTTTCGGATCAGATGATGTAATCCAATTGAGAGATAAAGCCTTGATCGAACTTTTATATAGCTCAGGTCTTAGAATTAGCGAGGCTTTAAATATTAACGTAAGTGATTTAAATTTTGCATCTTCAAGTCTTAAAGTGCTTGGAAAAGGCAACAAAGAAAGAGTTGTACCTATTGGCTCTAAAGCAATCGAAGCAATTAAAAACTATTTGAAGTATAGAGATAAATTAGTAAATACTCAATCGGGGCAAGCTTTGTTTCTGGCAAAAAATGGAAAACGCCTATATCAATCATCAATTTATCGAAAGATAAATTCAAAAATGAAGGGTATTTCTGAATCTCCTAAAAAGAGTCCTCATGTGTTCAGACATTCGTTTGCGACTCATCTTTTAGACCATGGTGCTGATATTAAATCTGTGAGCGAAATGTTGGGGCATGCCAGACTTTCGACCACACAAATATATACACATGTTTCTATCGAAAAACTTAAAGAAGCATATAAAAAAGCTCATCCAAAAGCTTAATGTATAATTAGAAAAATTTGTTATTTTTGAATGAATTATATTAACAATAAATTGAAAAAAAATGGATAAACTAAAAGTCGTTGTAGTTGGTACAGGTCATCTTGGCTCAATTCACACAAAATTATGGAAAGAAAATGCAGTAGCAAAGTTAGTTGGTATTTTCGATACAGATAAACAAAAATCAGAAAAGCTCGCAATTGAATATTCAATTAGCTCATTCAACAGTTTGGAAGAGGCAATAAATGCTGCAGATGCAATTACAATTGCATCGCCCACAATTTATCATTTCGAAATAGCAAAGAAATGTATAGAAGCCGGCAAGCATTGTTTTATCGAGAAACCAATTACTTCTAAGTACGAAGATGCATTGGAATTGATGAAACTAGCAGAAGAAAAGAAAGTATTAGTCCAAGTTGGTCATGTCGAAAGATTCAATCCTGCTATTTCTGCTCTCAACGGTTATCAGTTAAATCCTGTATTTATTGAAGCTCATAGACTTAGTCAGTTCAGACCAAGAGCAATTGATGTATCAGTAATTCATGATTTAATGATTCATGATATTGATATTATGCTTTGGCTGGTAAAGTCGAAAGTAGCAAAAGTAGAGGCTAATGGTGTTGCAGTATTGACTGAAACCACAGATATCGCAAATGCTCGTATTACTTTCGAAAATGGCGCTGTTGCAAATCTTACTGCTTCTAGAATTTCTGCTAATCCAATGAGAAAAATGAGATTTTTCCAAAAGAATGCTTATATTTCAATTGATTTTGGCAATCAGGATGTTGAGGTTTATACAATTAAGGATGCTGACGATAAATTAAATGATGGTGCTGTGCCTGCTACTATGTTAGGTGTTATTGAAGCAGGACTTAAAAATAAAAATATTTATTTCGAAAAGCCAAATGCTCCAAAATTGAATGCAATTGCTGAAGAACAACAAGCCTTTGTAAATGCAATACTTAATAACGAACCTATTGCTGTTAGCGCAAAAGATGCTGCCGAAGCCTTAAGGATTGCAGAAATAATTGCAGCTCAAGTAAATAATTAATTTATTATTTTACTACCTGTGCGCCTATATTAAAAGCCACAAAAAAATGTAGAGACAGGTTGCAGACCTGTCTCAATACAAAAAATGAAGATTTAAAAAGCCTTTTTTTAATGTAATTATTCTCTTATTCATAGGTTCATTTTGTCTATTCAATGATAATTAATCTTAATCTTTTCAAATATCATCGTATATTTTCAAAAAATAATGAATTATATAATGGAGTTTTTTATGAAAAGATTCTTATACATTTTTATCTTATTAATACCTTCAATTATATTTGCCGATAATATCGAACAAAATCTTTCTCTTTATTTGCCTTTTTGTGCCAATTCAAATGAT
Organism: Candidatus Kapaibacterium sp.; assembly: GCA_030835065.1. GTDB lineage: Bacteria > Bacteroidota > Ignavibacteria > Kapaibacteriales > UBA2268 > JAUQWR01. Next base: position 4,013 of record JAUQWR010000811.1, on the reverse strand, counting down.
ATGAGTGGAAACTCAAGGCATGCATCTCTTAATGGTGCAAGACTTACAAATGATAGATTTAATCGAGCTAATAATGCTTATTATTTCGATGGTAATGATGATTATATGATTATTACTAATCAAATTTCTGATCTAACAGGCGATTTTACTGTTTGTTTTTGGATTAAAACTACACAAGTGGAACTTGATCCCTGGTATTTTGGAAAAATGCTTATTTGCCGAGATGAATGCGGTTTTCTACTCGATTGGAGTGTTGCATACGGAAATGATAGTAAAATTCAATTTATGACCGGTACACCCGGCGAAAAAGATAGTGTTTTAGTTAGTAATTCAAAAGTTAATTCTGGCAATTGGACTCATGTTGCGGTAGTAAGACAAGGTATTAATAAATATATATATATTAATGGTAATTTGGATGCATCTGCTCAGGCTCCACCTATTATTTTCGAAAATAATAATTTGTCAATCTCATTAGGCAGACCCAATTGCGATCCTAATTCTAACAGGAGCTTTGATGGCTCGCTGGATGAAATAAGAATATATACCAGAGCTTTGAATAATAATGAAGTTATTATGACTCGCGATTATAAAAATTTACCTAATCCTCTGAGTGCAATTCCATCTGTACTTGATTTTGGTGAAATTTTTTGCAAAGAGTCAATAATACTAAATTTGACACTCAAAAATAATTCAAATAATCAATATATAAATCAGAGTATTAGTTTATATAATGGGATAAATTCACCATTTAAAATATTGGCAGATCCATATTTTAGCTTAAATCCCGGATCTGAAAGAACAATTGCTGTTGAATTTAAACCCTTGTCTTCAGGAATTTATAACGACACTTTAATTTTTAGTCCTGATAATTGCTATGATTTATTTAAAATTCCATTAAAAGCATTTAAACATAAAATTGACTTCTCTATAAATAATATTCAAAGCGATACTATTGTTATTGATTTTGGAAATGTTTGTGCAGAGTCATTTAAAGATACTAATATTGTTTTCAAAAACCTTTCTGATATCTCAACCAAGTTTGGCAAACTTAATTCAAACAGTAGTTTCGAATTCGTTCCTGTAAATATTTTTGATAAAAGTTATAATGCTGGTGAAGAAGCATTACAAACAATTAGATTCAAATCCGGACTCGATACGGGTTCTTATATGTCAATGATAACTATAAGAGATACTTGCGGAAAAAGTAGAGTCTTGAAATTGAAAGCCACGGTAAACAGTATTAATATAAATATGCCTAAATATGTAAGTATTTGTGTTGATTCAGCATTAGTGCTAAATCCAATTATTGATTTTTCGAAAGAACCCTATAAATACATTTATTGGTCGCCCTCTGCTGGTTTAAATAAAGACAATATTCTCAATCCAACTCTAAAATTAAGCAAACCCGGACGATATGTATATAAACTAACAATAGTCGATCTAAAATCTTGTATTGCAGAAGATTCGATTATTGTAAATGTCAGGTATCCAATTCAAACAAGCATAAAACCCTCAAGTTTGGATTTTGGAAGGATTGGGGCTTGTGAGCAAACCAAGCTTGATAGCATAGAGATATCAAATGATGGTCTGGAAGATATTATTATTGAAAACACAGATATCACAGGCGATTTTTCTATAATCTATCCTAAGCTTCCAATTATAATAAATAAAGGCGATAAAATTAAGTTTGGAATAGAATTTAATGCTAAAAAATCTGGTTTGCATAAGGGAAATCTTAAGTTTTCTTTTGGTCCCTGCTATGATTACAAAACAATAGAACTTAGCGGGTTCAAAAATAATTTGCTAATTACAAGTAATTTGAACAATATTGATTTTGGACCAAATTTATCATGTAGCCCAATAACAGTAGATACATCATTTACTATTAAAAATGAAAGCAATGAAGATATAACTTTAGATTTCTCGAAATTTAAACTAAATCCACCTTTCACCTTAATATCCCCATTAAATCAAAAAATATTAAAGCCAAATGAATCAGTAACAGTTTGTATAAATTACAAATCACTTTTGTATTCAAATTATGATACTTTGAAAATTGAATATAATGGCTCTCAATGCAAAGATACTTTAGAATACAAACTAGCAGGAATTGTAGAAAAAGCAATAATGAATTATTCAAGTCAATCCTATAATTTTGGTGTAATTGGTTCTTGTCAGAATTATATTGATACTTCAATTATTGTTTCAAACAAAGGTAATATAGACCTTACAATTGTTAAATTTTCTCCCGAATCAGAATTTATTTGTCAAAATAAGCTTCCAATAATATTAAAACCAACGGATTCAGTAGAGTTAAAATTTAGATATACACCAAAAAATACTGGATATATAAATTCTAGTTTAGTAATAAATTTTGAACCATGCAATTCTGCAGTAAATATTAATATTGATGGCAGAAAAGAGGGGCAGCTACTTGTTGTCAATGATGAAATTGACTTTGGTGAAATAATTGAGTGTAAGGAAAAGAATAAAACAATTGTTCATAATATTTTACTTGAAAGTACAGACAATACGAATGCTTCTATTGCAGAGCTTAGTATTGATAGTCCTTTCTCTACTAATTTGAAAAAAGGAGATATACTAAAACCTAATGAAAATTTGAATTTTGAAGTTAATGCATCAATAGACAATAATTTGCCCGATGGACTTATTTCTGGAAATATGAAAATTATTTTTGAACCATGTAAAATTGAAAAAAATATTAGATTAAAGGTATATAAGTTTTCGACAAGTCTTATAAAATTTTCTGACTTAGATTTTGGATTGCTTGTTCCAAATGAAAAAAAAGTATTAATTGCTAAAGTGTTTAACAAAGGCTCGAAAGAGAGTTTGATAAATAATGTTCAAATTAATAACAGCAAGTTCAAAATAGTAAAAACTATACCGGAAATGCCTGCAACATTGAAAAGCAACGATACACTATATTTAGAAATAGAATATACACCTAATATTGTAGCAGAAGATCTGGCAATATTAACAGTATCTTCAAAGTTTCCATGCAATCAAGATCTGGATATTAATATAAAAGGAACTTGTAATAATGATTTTAAACCTTTGCTTGAATCTTCATCCGCAAAAGCAAAACCAGGAGAAATAATTCAGGTTCCGATATACTTAAGTCATGCAAATTCATTAGTATTTGCCGGAGCAAACTCGATTGAATTCGATCTATCTTACAATGCAAGTTTATTGGCTCCTTTAGATTCAGATAAAGGTGAAATATCTAATAATATAAGAACTCATCGCTGCAAATACGATCTAAAAACGGATGAAAAAGGTGTTTTGGCTAATCTTAACTTTTATGTTGGATTAGGTGACAAACCTGAAACATATTTAATGATTAGTAATGTCAAATTAAATGGTGCGAACAATATAATAGATACAAGTAGTGGCAAATTTATTCTTGATGGAATATGTTACGAAGGAGGTGCAAGATTAATTAATCCCAAGTCAAGAGTTTATGTTAAATCAAGCATTCAGAATGAATCAATAATAATAAAATTTGTAAATATAGAAAAAGAAGCTTCTGCAATAAGCATTTATAATGTAAATGGGGAATTAGTATATAGATATTACTTAAACGATTCAGAATTGGCTAAAGAAAATTTATTGATATTATCTAAAAATTCTTTTACAAATGGGCTTTACATTATAGTATTGAATACTCCGACAATTTTTTGCCTCGATAAAATCATGATAGTAAAATAAATAATAAAAAAGACAAACTTATCTGAAATTAAAAGAATTATAAGTTCAATAATGTTTGTCTTTAAGATTGGCAAGCGTATAAATAAAATAAGGAAAAAATATAATAATGGCTGATTCGTTGAAAGCATTTGTTAAAAATTAGTATTAATATGATTGAGTAGAAGTGAGTATTACGGTTATACTATTTGGGATATTAGCAATAATGGCGATTGCAAGTGCGGTGGTAACAATATCGACAAAGCATCCCGTTAGAGCAGCGATGGCATTAATTGTCCATTTTTTCA
>JAUQWR010000810.1 GCA_030835065.1 Candidatus Kapaibacterium sp. | reverse complement strand
CCCCATGGGTACCAATTTATGGGATTGTCTTTGTGTTGCAATAAATATGGACTTGATTCCAATTCAAGTTTATTTGCCATTATTTCCCCAATTTCTTTTGAAAATAATAATAACGTATTAAATTCAAAATTAGGTTAGACTAATTTTCACTATTGAAATCAACAAATGGAGCTTTCCCTTCTCTATAGAAGCTTAAAACATTAGAAAAGCCATAAGTTTTGAGAGTATCTGCTACTATATTCTGTTTTTTGCCATAATCTTTAATATATTCGAGCATACCTTGTTGCTGCCATAAAAAATTTTGCGATAAATTTGGAAATGCTCTATTAAGGTGTCCATATTGATTGAGAGATGGGGTGGACCAGAACCATAAAAATAAATTTATTCTGGATTGCTCGTCAGATAGGCAGAGAGCTAATGGCAGTACAGAGTTTAATATTAATTCACGGCGTAGATGAGCTCCCTCATCTGCAATTTGTATTTTGATTAGTGTCTGCAAAGTATCTTGCACAAGAATTGATTTTTCGTGCATCAATTCATTCAAAAAATGAAATATTGGAGATTTAGGAAGAGCTTCGATCAAATTTAAAAATCTATTGGCTTTATAAATTGGACGTCTTCTTTTCTTATAATACTTTTCGAGAAATAGTTTTGAGTATTCTATCAAGCTATCTTCAAGATTAAGTTTGTTCAAAAATTTTTGTGCCTCAGATGTTTTCCTCAAAAGACGCAGCAATGCGAAATGCTGTAAGTCTTCGATAGAATCAATATCAGCTTTGCAATTATTTTGTGAATCAATATTAAAATTATCAAGTTCACTTCTACTTAATAATAATAATTCAATATTTGATGATTTTAAAGAATCGTCTTCTAATACAATGTGGAGAATTACATCATCAAATGCGGAATTATCATCATGTTGATGAGAAAACCAATCTGATGATTTTTTATGAAATTCTGCATTACCTACAATCACAAATCCATCTAGCAAAATCCCGATTTCTAGGAAATCGGGACCAGCAAACAAATTATGTCTTCCAGGTGAAAGCACTTGAAGTCTTTTACCGGATTTAGTATTAAATATTTTCGAAGGATCTGATAAAAACAAATGAACTGCTTTTTGCAGCTCCAATTCGGAAGCATTATCAGCTTTCATAATGATGTCTTAATATTTATTTCAAA
>JAUQWR010000809.1 GCA_030835065.1 Candidatus Kapaibacterium sp. | reverse complement strand
GCTGTGGTTCATTAGAAGAAGCTAAAGCCGTAGCACAAAGTTGCACGAAGTACGCACAAAGTTACACAAAGTAAAGAAGAAAGCAGTGAATACAGTCTTTATTTGGCTCCTTCTTGAATAAGAAATCGAAGAAGAAGTGAGAATATTACTATGCAGTATAGTTATAATACTTAAGCTGTGGTATATAAGAAGAAGTTAAAAACCGGAGCACAAAGTTGCACGAAGTACGCACAAAGTTACACAAAGTAAAGAAGTTTAGCGATATTGAAATTCTTAAAAAACTTGGTGTCCTTTGTGTAAAAACTTAGTGTCCTTTGTGCTCCTTCTTGAATAAGAAATCGAAGAAGAAGTAAGAATATTACTATGCAGTATAGTTATAATACTTTAGCTGTGGTTCATTAGAAGAAGCTAAAGCCGTAGCACAAAGTTGCACGAAGTACGCACAAAGTTACACAAAGTAAAGAAGTTTAAGCGATATTGAAATTCTTAAAAAACTTGGTGTCCTTTGTGCTCCTTCTTGAATAAGAAATCGAAGAAGAAGTGAGAATATTAGGACAATATGGAAGAATATGATTCAAAGATCAAACTATGAACATATAATTCAATTTTAAAATCAGTATATTAAATATTATAAAATTAGACAAAAGATATTGTAAAAGTAGAAATAATGTTTGTAATTGAAATAAGATAATAATAATGCTTGACCAAATATTATGATCAAGCATCATAAAAAGATATAAATCATATCTTAAGGGCAAAGCCCATTTTCATTGCGGAAAGAGTGGGATTCGAACCCACGGTACCCTTACGGGTACAACGGTTTTCGAGACCGCCCGATTCAACCACTCTCGCATCTTTCCGGTTGAACTTAGATTGCAAAATTATGCAAAAAATCTATGATTGAAAAACTATTTTTGCATAGATGCAAACAAACTCATGTAACTATCGTAACGGTCTTGCTGAATTAAACCATTCTCGACAGCAGATTTGACTGCGCAGCCAGGCTCATGAGTATGTGTGCATGCACTGAACTTGCAGTCTAAATAAAACTTTTCGAAGTCTTTGAAAAATAGAGTAAGCTCGTCTTGGTTTAAATCCCAAATTCCGAACTCTCTAATGCCGGGAGTATCAATAACAAATCCGGCTTCGGGTATCCGGAATCGTCTGGAAAAGCTGGTAGTGTGCATTCCTTTGCTTGTGCTTAGGCTTACTTCCTTCACTGCTTGATATTCATCACCAATCAGCTTGTTCAATAGTGAAGATTTTCCTGCACCTGATGGACCCAATACAGCAGTTTCAAAACCAATAAGCTCAGATTTTAGCTTGTCTATCCCGGTGTTTTCGAGTACAGAAATAAAATAGACAGGAACACTTAAGTCTTTCATAAATTCGAAATATTCGATAAATACATCTTCTTCGGCTAAGTCCATTTTGTTGATGCACACAATAGGTTTGACTTTGCCAAGCATGCACGAAATTACAAATCTATCGATAAGTCGTGGATTGACAGGTGGATCGAAAGCCGATACAAAAATCAGGACTTTATCTATATTGGAAGCAATGATTTGTTCTCTGTTTTTATTAGCCGGATCAATTCTGGAAATTTTGGTTTTTCGTGTTTCAATTTTTAAAATAGTACCAAATGTTTTGTCATCATGACTATGCTTTTCGTCAATAATTATTTTGACAAGGTCGCCAACTGCAACCAAAGTGCCGGAATTATCTGAAATAACCCGACCTGCAGCAGTGCAATCGACACTAATTAGAGAGTCGTTGAAAAAACATTCGACACTGATTTGATTGCCTACCACCGAGATTACTTTTCCATCGATAGCATCATCGGGCAAAACACCGTCTGATTTGGTCAGAGTGCGCTTGGTTGAAGTTTTTGTTTTACGAATTGGAGAGCGTTTGCCAAATTTCGAATCATCAAAATACGCTTGTTTCAAATTAATTTTCTCCAAGAAGTTTCAAAGTCTGATTTAGTCCTGTCAAAACCAAATCTTCTGAAAGCTCGATATCGAATCCGGAAAGTGGCAAGCTTTTTTTAGTTTTCATTTGGTCTAAGACAGAAATGAAAATAGGTTTTGCTAATTCGGGTTTACCTAAGTACAAGAGCGAAAATGCTTTTAAGTTTTGGGAGTAAATTGAATCCGGAGCTTTTCTAAGTGATTCTTCAGCCCAATAGAGTGACTCCTGGAAGTTTTTGTTGTTGCCACATAATTGTGCAAGAGTAGCACTTGCGCTAGCATAAATCGAATCAGAAAGGTTACCGCATTTGATAGCAAATCTAATAGCTTCTTCGGATTCTTTTTTTAGACGCATCTGACCTAAAGTTTGCCCAAGTTGGTACCAAGCATAGCCATTCAAAGGCTCTTCATTGACATGCTGAAGGAGCAGCTGGTAGTTACGTTTAATTTTTTTCTCCATCTCTTCTCTGGTTCTATTATATCCGAGATGGATAATAGTAATATCCGATATGGCAAGTGTTTTTTTAAGATCTACGATTGAAGGTGATATCTGCTCATGGACTCTACCTTGGAACTTAATATTTGGATATCCATAGTTGCGAAACAATCTTGGATAGCCACCTCTATGAAGTTCACTCGAGCCATCAAGCTGTATGTGATTACTTTCGATAATACAAATCAAAGCACCGATATCTTCAGCAGCCAAGCTTATATAATTTTTGATATTTTGTCTGCTTTCGTCGGATAATCTTTCATCGGCATCAATATATAGTATCCAATCGGAGCTGCAGTATTTGAGAGCTTCATTGCGTGCGGCAGCAAAATCGTCGTTCCATTCATAATTATATACTTTTGCGCCAAAGCTCTTTGCAATCTCGATAGTATTATCATAAGATCCGGTATCTACAATTATAATTTCATCAGCAACATCTTTTACTGATGCTAAACATTCAGCAAGGAATTTTTCTTCGTTTCTTACTATCATGCTTACCGAA
>JAUQWR010000808.1 GCA_030835065.1 Candidatus Kapaibacterium sp. | reverse complement strand
TCAGAAACAATAATCAATTCATTTTCATTATCCCAAATCTCATCAGATTTTGGATTTAAGAATATTTGGTTAAATTTATTTCTATAGCCGATAACAGTCGAAAAACTAAACATTTTGCATATTTGAGCAAAACGGCTGGCTTTAGGTACGATGGATTTTTTATCTTGCCACAAATATATTTCATTGCCCTTGAAACTGAACAATTCATGATATACTTCGGATAATCCTGGTTGGAGACAAGTATGAGCCATTAATCTGGCGATTAAATCATTAGAAAATAGAAGGCTTGCCTGGTTTTCAGTAATTTCTTCGACAGTAGTCATATATTTTTTGTTGGAGAAATCAGCTACAAGGTTGATTTTTTTGAATAAATCATCTGAATTGCTATTTTCTTGTTGATATTCAGAAGACAAAGCTAGGCAAGTTTTAATAACATAATAATCAGAATTATCATTTTCTTCATCAGTCAAAACTATAATAGATTTAGCTTTAAAAGGGTTTACGCTTTTCAGCTTAATCAAATCCAAAGGCGATCCCTGTCTAAAAGTAATATGAGTTGTCTTAAAATCTCTAATCCTATTTTTAATAGACATCTGCATATCAGTATTATTCATTTCTGCCAAAATCACAATATAAGCTCGATCTTGGCTTTCATTAGCTTCGATCAATTCTTCTACAACTTTAAAAATCTGCTGAGACCAGCCCAAGATAAGTGTATGATTGGATTTAAAATAATGCTGATGCGAAGATTTTTCCTCTTCCTTAATATCAGCCAATTCGCTTGTAATAATACCAATAAAAAGATTTAAAAAAATCAATACAGCTAGCAAGCTGAAAGAAATAAAGAAAATACTAACAACAAAAGGTGATACTCCGCTATTAATAATACCTTTATCTTCCATTATGCCTGACCAACCTTCGAAAGAAACCCAGAATAGTTGGAGCATTGATTTGAATACATTAGAAAATGCACTTTCGCTATCATATTGACCAAACAAATCAGTAGCTAATACTCCATAAATATAAAATAGCATCAGAAGCATAGCTACAACGTAAGTAATAGAAGGCAAACTTCTCATCAAAGAATTTAGAAGAATTTTTAATTTTGAAATTTTTTCGAATAGTTTTACTAATCTTAAAATTCTCGCCATACGCAATATTGCAAGATACTCAGTATGTGCATTTGGTATAAAATAGGGCAAAAAGCATACAGCAACAATAATAAAATCGAATATATGCCATCCATCAAAAAAATATCTATATGATTTTGGATAGTCCGATAGTAATTTGATAAAAATTTCAACAACAAATATCCATAGTATTAATTGATCTAGCATATTTATTATTGGACTATCTCGCAGCTGAGGATTTGTTTGGATACCAATCAAAATACCGGCTAAAATGATGACGAATGTAATAAAATTTTCGAAATATTTTGAAATACTTATTTTTTTACATAGTTCTATAAAATTCATAATGATCCTTTTATTTAAATACCATGTTCCACATAAAACAATTTATCGAAAATATCTTCGGACTTGTTATTGCAAATAATAATCAGATGATCGCCTTTAAGAATCACAAAATCATCATCAGGCAATTTATAGAGAGTACGATTTGAATGCTCGCCCCTGCCTATTCCAATAAGCAAAGTATTGTATTTAGATTTCAGTTCATTAAAAGCATAAGAATACTTTTTATTAATAAATGGATTAGAATCTACAACCTCATATTGTCTAATATCATAGTCATCTTTTTTTGAATGAGAGGAGCCATCCATCAAATCGGCAGTAAATTCTGCTACATGAGGCTCAAATATATAGCTTGATATTAGATTAGCTGCAATTCTAGCTTTTGGCAATACGTAAGTAACCCCAGCACTTTCGAATGTTTCTTTGAGATTGGCATCATCTAGAGCAACTAAATAATTCACATCAGGATATAATTTTTTCAAATTTATAAGCATTACCAGTTTTTCAGTATCAGAAGGCAAATTAATAAAAATAACTTTAGACTTATCAAGATTTGCAAGCCCGTATTTTTCGACATTAGAATAGCTGGCAAATAGCGTGAATATCAATTTATTGTCATATTGTTGGTGTAATAAATCTAATACTTCCTTATTATTAAGAATAACAGCAACTTTTTTCTTTTCTTTGACTATCAGATTGTCCACTATCATTTCTGCAAAACTATCCCAGCCAACAATAACGATATGGTTTACAAATTCAGTACCATTAAAACC
>JAUQWR010000807.1 GCA_030835065.1 Candidatus Kapaibacterium sp. | reverse complement strand
TCAACATTTCCTTGTCTGGGAACTGCCCCAACTCAGAAACCGAAGCATTACCTTCGAAGTTGTTGTAAGCTTTAAAGTCGTCTTCTACTCTATCTTCATCATTCTTATTAAAATTAAATTTATAATCATCACGAGCAGGATCTGCTTCCTGATTCAAAGGCGCAGGATAATCAGTTTTTTCTGCAGCATTATTCATTTTATCGATACCAACATCTTCGCCGGCATCAATCATTCCATTAGGGAATTTATTGGCATCTGTAATACCATCTTCTGTATCGGGAGCACCATTAGGTATAATATCTTCACTAATCTGTCCCATATCTATATACATTTTTGATTTGCCAGGCTCATACTGGTCCAGATGCATCATTATTTCTACATATTCAATATTTTCATTATCGAAATTTGTATTGAAAGTAGAGAATAATCTCATCATACCACCCCAGATTTTTTGTCTGTTTTCTGGTTTTGCAGAAAAGTCGTTTCCTGGATCATACACAGGATTTTCAGGATCTAAGAAAAGTGAATTCTTATTATATATACCACGAAGGTTAGGATTAAAAAATACATTCAATGGATTTGCATTCATCCTGCCTTGTTGATAAGATTGATTCTGAGGATAAATATCTCTAATCGGTACACGTGGAATCATATATTGATACCAAAACATCTTACCTCTATATAGAGATCTGCCCTGAGCAGTAGAGTCTATATTTACATCATTAGGAATTGATGAGTGCTGCCATTGAGATGGAATCAATCCTAATGGAATATATCTTTGAGCAGCATCAAAATCATCTATATAAACTACAGGTTCGTTATTATCTGAGCGTATATCTGATCTTCTCTTATTAGGCTCAGGCAAAATCATAGCCCATTCACCTTTCAAAGACATACTCGATGGAGCTTTTGTGTCATAGAAAGGCAACATATCCAAAGCTTTTGTAAGCCATTGAGCATTCCAGTTAAATTTAGTATCAAAACCAAACATAAAATTAGATACAGGTTCGTCGCCAAGCCTTACCCTATCGATTACAGCCGACTGGTCGTAATACATAGCAGTAAAACCGAAGTTCAAATCCGTACTTCGCGTTTTGAACAATTGTATATCGCCACGAAGCCCCGCAAGAGTCTTCGTCGCCACAGTAAATATATCTTGTTGTTCGTATTCAATTTTCAAATTTGCATTAGGGAGCAAAGCTCTTGCATTTCTAATAGTAACCGAGCCAGAGTAGTAATCCACCACAAAGTCTTCGTTTTCTCTCAAAGGAACGCCATCTAAAGTAACACGAACAGATCCAGGCGACAGGTTGTTGAAAGCACCCAATGAGATTCGGTTCGTCGCTCTTCCGGATACTTCACCAGAAATTACAAATCTATCTCGTGCAGTATTTCGGCGTGCGCCTTCGTATGTCGTATCATATACTTGATCGAATGAATACAATTCTGCCAATTCAGGATTGCCTATCTTTGTAAAATATCGTCTCAATCCATCGCCAAATGGCTCTGTGCTTGGAAATGTTATTTCACCTCTTACTGGATCGAAAAATGGTGGCCTCAAATCAAACAAACCATCTGGAGGTGCCGCTCCGGTACTGTTATTGACCTGGTCGACTCCAAAAATTGTTACTAATTTGTCGGATGTACCTTCTATTACATCAGTAGAGTCATTTGATTGTCTGATATACCACAATCCAATTCTAGTATCATTTATATTTACATTCGAAGCATTAATCTGATATATATTCTTCATTTGACGTTCCCAAAGAGTTTTGTATCCGGGAAGCATATTAGGAACATATATAAGTTTCAATAGCAAAGTATCATTATTATCGCTTCTTTCATCCGAAAATTTTCCATAGAATATATCATCATTAGGATCCGGACTATCGTTTTCGGTACTATATGCCACCGCATAATATCTATCTTGTCTTAGATTGTAGATAGTGATAGTACCAAGGTTATAATCAATTCTATATTTAGTTGAATCCAAAAGCACAAAACGACTTCTAACCACAGAGCCGGCTAATGTCGGTCTATTAATTTCTGCAGGAGTCCAATTTTCGCCTTGAGATCTTTTCTTGCCGGGAAGGTCTGCAATTGCTATTGTGCTGGCAACGTGAGGGTCAGTAATTTCAGTGGAAGCTTCCCACACTTCAATTGCTGTAATTCTAAGCTTAGCAGAGCTTTTTGGAATGATTGGAGTGGAATTTTTGAAATATTCATCATATATAGCTTTATATGCTGTATCCAAAAAGAAGTGATTTTTAGCATAATCATATGCTCTTATAGAGAAATATTGTTTGCTCGATCCGCCTTGCACATCTATGAATTTTCTTTGTCCTCTGCGTTGCGAAAATACAGATTTCAAGAATAGAGGACCAAACTGAAAATCAGCTCTCACACCAAACAATTTAGATCCACCACCAATCAATGTGGATGGTATCGGAAAATCAATATTTCCAAACTCTAGCTTCTTAATAATATCGTCATCGTAGCCTGTGAAACCAATCTTGAATGTATTATCGTAATCATATGATTTTCTAGTATTCCAATCAGTACCTAATTGAAGTTTATCACCAATTCTACCGGAAACGTTGAGTCTGATATCCTGGTTAAAAATAGGAGAACTTTGAGTTTGTCCAAAAGCAGAAGCAGTACCAAGATTTTGGCTATCCCATCGCCAGCCTAGTCTCATATTGACTTCGCCATTAACGTTAATACTTATTTCAGGTTTGCCAAATAAAGTACTTACCGGATTTGGAGGAATAGGAATAGTAAGTCCGGTAGCTTGGTTGATCATACTTGCAAGATCGCCGCCACTCAAAGATTTTTTAATGTCATAATCAGTGATTAATGAATCCCAAACAGAGGTTTGAAGTCTTTTCTTTCTATTTGCAAGGTAAGCATCTAAATCAACAGGATATGGATAAGCCACATCAAGGCTGTCGAAGTTGTTTCTCGAACGCACATATACACCATTAGAATCCAATTCGTCATCTAATTCTATACCATAAGGTCGAGGATTGAACTTGTTTTCGGTATTCGAACGGTCGATTATAGGTTTCTTAAGAAACTTTGGATTATATCTGTTTGTATCAGAATTAAACATCTCCTGATTTTTTAAGTCTAAATCCTCATATTGAAATCCCAGCATAAACATTAGCTGAGGAGTCAGAGCCGCAATAGAACTAAAAAGCGGTGTAATACTATATGAATATGGATTTAAACCGGAGCCGGTGCCGGAAAAATTCATTCCGTTAAGACCTGCAGTAATCACTGCAAGTGCTGTCAAGACTAATAATTTTTTGAATTTGCTTACCAATTCATTTCTTTTGCTTGTTTACAAAAATATTTCATTAATCATTTTGCTCATTAAGAGCTTAAATCACAAAAAAGCCTACTTATGCAATTTCGATTATTGCAAAATACAAAATTTGTCAAAATTCAATAAACAAAAGCTTTTATAATAAACGGTAGAGCAATAAAAAACTATATTATTTTCTCCAAATTTGAATAAATAATTAACAAAACTACAATGCAATAGTTACAATACGCTTATTATTCATATCTGAGCAGATCAATTGGGTCTTGCAACGAAGCTCGTCGAGCCGGAGTAATTCCAAAAACCAATCCTACAGATATCGATACAAAGAATGACAAAAAAACGGAAAAAGGCGAAATAATTGTATGTATATTAGTTGCTCCTTCAATAAGCAAACTTGTAGCTACACCGGCAAAAATACCAATCAAACCACCGCTAAGGCTAATAGCAACTGCTTCGCTCAAAAACTGCATCAAAATATCATTTTGCTTGGCTCCAATAGCCCGTCTGATACCAATTTCTTTAGTTCTTTCGAGCACACTTGCAAGCATAATATTCATTATACCAATGCCACCTACCAGAAGTGAAATTGAGGCAATCGCACCAAGCACAAAATTGAATATTTTTTTTGTGCTCTGCTCTTGCTCTAATAGCTGCTCTGGTACAATCATTTCGAAATCTTCCACTTGGTTGTGTCTGCGCAAAAGCATTCTTTTCACAACATCAGCTGTCTTCACTATAGTTTTATTATCATTAAGTGTAATTACTATCCTATCTAATTGATTAAAATTTTGGATAGTTTTCTCTTTGTTGCCGCCTCTTCCGCCGCCACTGTTAAGATCTTGCTTGGTTACCAATGATCTATTAATATATCTAAGCAACATAGAAGTAGCTGGAATATAAATATCCAAATTATAATCACGAATGCCTAGCGATTTGATATTTTCTTTAGTGAGGCTTTTCTCTTTAAGCACTCCGACCACTCTCAACCACTGATTACCAACTTTGATAGTCTTGTCGAGAGCTCTTTCGCCAGGAAAAAGTTTAGTACGCACCGACCAAGCAATAATACAAACAGGCATAGAATTTTCGGAGTGTACCTTTGTAAAATAAGTACCTTCTGCCAGATCGAATTGATTAGATTCGAAATAAAGCGGAGTGATACCAACCAATTGAACATCTTTTCTAAATCCGCCCTGCATAGCACTTGTCTGCATAATCACCTCAGGAGAAACACTTTTCACTCCGGGCACAAATTGCTTTAGTGCCTCGGCATCCTCCAGACTAAGTCCGGGCGAAAACTTTTTTTTATTAATTTTTTCATTTTCGCTTTCGTTGCTGCCTGATTCTTCTTTTTCAGTTGCAGTTTCGTTTTCTTTTTGTTCTTTGATTTTGACGATTATATTATTTGCGCCCAAGATTTTCATTTTTTCAAGAATTTCTTGTTCGGCACCTTTTCCAATCGCCAGCATAGCAATAACCGAAGCCACTCCACAAATAATACCAAGCGAAGTAAGTATCGCTCTTAATTTATTTTGAAGTATTGCCTCGGTGGCAATGAAAAAATTATATGATAAATTTGAGAATTTTTTCATTTCAACAGCTACTAATCACAAAAAGTATAAATTAATTATTTATTACTAAATTAACAACATAATTAAAAGAAAAAAACAAGTATAAATGCAGACAAAGAGAAGATTAAACAAAAAAACTGTCTCAAATTGCTTTAAGACAGTTTTTAATAATAAAATTTTAATTATAAATCATGCATATCGATAAGCATCGAAAATCTCATTGTATTAGCCAATGGATGATTGCTTTCGACAGTATTAATAAAGCTGAAGTCCAAATGGAATCTATCGTAGCGAACACCAGCACCGAAGTTCCAATATTCTCTACCGCCCAATCCTGATGGCTCAACAAAGTAACCGGCACGCAAAGCCACTACTCTATTATACCAATATTCAGCACCGACAGCAAATTCCACACCTTTATTTTTCCAAGCGGAAGCTAAAGATAGAGGCAATGGATCCGAACCGGTCGAATCGCGTTTCACAAGCAATTTCTGAATATCGCAAGCAATTTTAAAATCATTAAACTCATCTTCGATTAATTTATATGCAAAGCCTAATTTAAGATTTGTAGGCAATGGATCTGATTCACTAATATAGGTAATCTTAGGACCGACATTTTGCAAGTTAAATCCTAAAGACAATGGATTTTTGACATCAAGCAATTCGATATCTGATGGTTTGTATAAAAAGCCTAAATCTACTGCAAAGCTGTTTCCAACCCCAGCTTCTTTCTGAGATGCAGAAGTAGGAGTAAGATTAGAGCGAATAACTTTTACTTGAAATCCCCAGCCTAAATCTTCAGAAATTTTGCCGCCATAAGTCAAGCCAACAGCAAATTCATTAGAAGTAAACTTACCCAAAACACTTCCGTTTTCCAAAGTACGAGTGAACTCGCCAAGGTTCATAAAAACGAAGTTAAAAGCCAATGTACCAATACCTTCAAAGTGTTGGCCGACAGTACCATAGCTATAAAAAAGGTCTGCATTAAATTGAGGTAGCCAAGGAGAAAAAGACACAGCCGCTTGGCGGAAAGGTAATTCTTCGTCACCGGTGCCTACATAATCTAAAAATCCCAATCCTGCCGGGTTCCAATATATTGCATTAATATCATCAGCAATAGCCACACCGGTTTCGCCCATGCCGCTTGCTCTGGCATCCGGCGAAATCAATAGAAAAGGAACAGATGAACCGCCTGCTTGTGCAAGTATATTCTTGCTCGGTATAAATATTGCCATTGCTATTAATGTTAATAGCGCCACTTTGCTATGTTTTTTCATTAACCGATACCTCCATTTTTATCAGATATTTTATTTTTTTCGTTAATGAGAACTAATAATTTAATTAATTGTTCTTTAAAAATCAAAAATAATACCAAATTATTTTATTTTTACTCCGAGTAGTCCGGATTTTTGTATTTCTTGCGAATTTCCGTAAATAAATTTTGCATTATAGTAGCAGCTCCCTATTGGAATTGCATTTCCTTCGTTATCTTGCCCATCCCATGGTATGCTTGCTGTATGCAAATCATTTGTTGTACCTTCTAATTTTCTTATCAACTGACCTGCCGAATTCAATATATCTATCGAATAATTGATTGGCGGTGTTGCATTATGCTCAATATTAATGACACATGAATTATAAAAAGGATTCGGTATAGTTACAGCCGAGTATATATCATTATCGCCTTCTTCAGGTATCACAAAATATGTTTCTGTTTCATTATAATTATTATATACATCCCATGCTCTTACTTTAATTTTATGCAGCCCTGCAGGCAATCCAAACATAAGTTTTGTGCAAGTTCCACCTTTGGGATTTTCTAATGATGTTTGGAAATCGCTTGTCAAATCTATAGAATTTGTATTATTATCAATCCAGGCTTCTATTCTATGACCAATTCCCAGCCCAGTAGAATTAATGCCGGAATTATCATTCAAATCTACTATTAATAATGGCACTTGACGTACTATATCTTTTGGACGGAAGTTTCTGCTATCCATAAAAATAGCTATGCTGGGTGGTTCGATGTCAGCTATTCCGGTACCATCCACTCCATAAACTTTAATATGGTCATTAAATCCTTTTGCAGAGCGATTGTCGTCAGAATTTGCATAAATATATAATCTTGCCAGCAAGTCTGAAAAACTTATATCTTTAGGAATAATAAATTCACTATTAATGACACCATTTTTTACCTGAGCCATACTCTTGTTCAATATTCCGCCAAATTTATCAAATCTAAAATATGCATTGTTTTCATCTCTCATTTCTATATCTTCGTCGCCGTCGCACAAAGTGATAAGAGCTGTTCCATTAAAGCTTTCATCTATTGTCTTGTCTTGTTTTAATACTCTTGCTTCCAGCTTTACTGAAGACAAACCTTTTAATTCTATAGTATCTGCGATAACATCTAATCCATTTATTCTATCAATTGAAACATTATTTTCGGGGTATAACAACTTCATGGTTGGGTCGCCCAAAATAAAATATTTCATTGCATTTTGATTATTAAATTCCTGCTTTGTTTGATTAAATGCCTGCCCTAAGGTGGGCAAAGTGCCTTTATTATCAATAGGAGTAAACAAGCATTTGTAAAATTTTTCGTTTAAAGCTTGATTTTCGCCTGCATACACAACACGAGTAGCACCAAGCACAGCAATTGCACCACCGATTTTGCTATCTACCAAAAGTTCAGCACCACACCTTACTCCATCTTTATCATATCTGCTAAAATCGCATGTAGCAGCAGTCATAAAAAACAATTTATCCAGATTATTCAGTTGAGGAATAGTCTTTTCTCTATCGAAAATTTGTTCGTGAGCCAAAACTCTAGGATTGCCGTGCCCATACCAATTAAAAATCAAAGCGCCATTCGTAGTCAATTGATTTACTAATTCCTGAGCTACTTTAGGCTTGCGTCTGCCATTTGGAATATTTTCTGTTGGATATTCTACTAAATACAATTTTCTTTGGAATAATTGATTAGGAAGAATATCAGACAACTCCTCTGAATCAATAGTATGAGTAGCATTGTCAGTATCATCTTTTTCGGTAGGACCATCGTCGGCTACTAAAAGAATATTAGTACGCCAAGCATCCTTATTGGATTCATTTTCATATTTTTTCAATTTCTCTAAAAATCTAAATCCCTGATCGTTGTTTTCGACAGTTATTCTTCCATAACTCAATTCAGGTTGGCTATCATTACCCGAAAGCCAAACATAAAAATCGTCGCTACTATAAGATTGTGTTTCGCTCAAATCAGAATCATCATCAATTGATTCATAAGGGAACACATAATTGACAGTCTTAACACTTATATTTCTATAATCATAATGTCCATCACCCCAAATCACCAAAAATTCCGGCTTTGTATCCCAATTATGATAGCAATATGCAAGGTAATCTCTTATAGCTGCTAAATCCGGGCTGCCTGCATTAAATTCATTAAATATCTGTTCAGTTGTAACAACAATTACTTTCATATTAGACTTTTCGCTTCTATACTTTGCAAAAGCATTAGCACTTTCCAATAAGGACTTATGTGTAAGAACAATTGCTTGAGCATTTTCTTTCTTTCCACGCAAGTTATCTAATGTTACATTTTCGATTACAGGTGTTTTAAATTTCGAACTTATGTAAAAACTTTTAAATCTATTTGCAGACAATTCTGATTTAAAATCAAAAGAAGATCCTGTATTTGAAAGATTTGTAAGCAGTTTGGGGCTACCCGAAAC
>JAUQWR010000806.1 GCA_030835065.1 Candidatus Kapaibacterium sp. | reverse complement strand
AGAACCCATTTTTTTAATAGACCAGCTGGCTCCGCCATCATTTGAATAAGCAAGAGAATCTCTTATACTCAGATAAATCGACTTATCGTCATCGACTTGAATCCAATTAAATGATTTTAGAGGCTGATTTAATTTTACCCAAGTAGCTCCATCATCGCTAGTTTTCATCAATACACCATCTTCTCCAGCAATCCATCCATAATCATTACTGCTGTATTTTACATAAAACAAATTTTTGTCTGAGAAGCTGGTAGTATTTTTCCAAATTTTACCATAATTAGTACTTACATAAATATTCCCTTTTTCACCACAGGCGTATACTGATTTATTATTGAACATATAGACATTTAAAAAATTGCATGAGAAGCCAGTATTTAATTCGTCCCAAGTTGTTTTATCATCATAAATTGCAATATCAGAAATATCGACTGGTGAAGTATATTTCAATTCCCAATCTGCTCCAAAATTTGTAGAGCTGTATAAACCAGAATTCTTGCAGGTCCATAATACATTTTTCTTGTCAGGTACTATCTTTGTGAATTTAAATTTTGGAGATTCAACATAATTCCATGTTGTTCCATTATCTGTAGAATAAGCCACAATAGACTCACCATTAACGAAAATTGTATTTGAAGATTTTTGTATATTATTTATCAATCCAACATCTTGAAAATTCAGTTTAGTCCAATCCAATCCGCCATTGCTCGATTTGAACAATTGATTACCTTCAATTATAAAAGCAATATTTTCATCAACAATTAGAAAATCATGAATTTTGACATATACTTCTCTTATTACAGACCAAGTTTGTCCGGAATTTGTTGTTTTGATAAGACGGTAAAACTCTGAGTTTGGAGCTTGTGTCTTAATCCAGCCAATTTTTTGATTAATAAACTGTACTTTATTTATTATTCCATAATCAAAATGGAAAGATCTCCATCTTAATCCCGTATCGTCGGTATAAAAAAGTGATTGTGTTTCATTTGTAGCCCACGCAATCCTTTGATTTACACATGACATCTGATTGATTGTTTTTGTCCCGCATGGATAAGGTTTATACCATTGCCATTGTCCATTTGCAGAATAAAGTAGTTGAACTGAGATCAACATAACGATGAGGTAGATAAGTCGTTTCATATTAGTACCATGTATATGTATTGAACAAATTTTTACTAATTCGATACAATATTAATGACACATAATTTTATTATTCGTCTCATATGAATAAATTTTTAAATGTTTATCCTAATAATTTTTCATAAGTAAAGTTTTTACTGAATATATTAATCAATACAAAAGTTAATATGTAAATAATTATTGCAGATAAAAAAACAAACCATGTATTTATTATAATAAATCCAGAAGCCTGACCAACTATTGATAGAATAATTGGTAGTATTATTAATCCTACTAATTGTTGAGATTCCTGAAAATTTGTAACTTTTGCGGATACTCTTATTATAAATGCCAGGCTGAGCAAACTAATTGCAGGAGTAAGCCATAGAGCAACTAAAATCCACTTGTATGATGGAAAAATAAGTCTATTAAAAAAACTATAAGCTCCGATATTTACTACTATACCAAACAAAACAAATGTAATCAAAGATACAATTATTGAAGGAATGAATGTACCCAATATTTTGCTCCAAAATATCTCTTTAATTGTAATCGGAGTATAAAACAAACTTTCTAAGGTTTTTCTTTCTTTTTCGATTACAAAACATCCGGCACCAATTGTACTGCTCGACATTACAGGGATAAGCAAAAAGAATGCAGGTAGAAAATTATTAATTACTAAATCTATTATCATTTGTTTTTTGTCAGTATATTGAGAAAGAAAACTGATTTTATCCATGAACTCGTTCATATTCAATTCATTAGTAGGAATATTACTAATGATAATGAAAAATACACTTGGAATTACAATCATCAAAAGTGCCGGAACAAGTATCATCGGTAGAAGTACTTGTTTGTTGGATGTAATTTCTTTTATATCTTTAAATATAATCGCTTTTTGCATTTGATTTAGCATAAATCACCATTTATATTTATATAATGGAAATATAAATCTTCAATTGAAATGTTCTTTTGATAGACTTCATAAATTTCCGAGCCTGAATCGATAAGTTCCTTTATAAGCAAGAAAGATTCTCTTTCATTACTTACCTCGCATAAATACTTATCGCCATCTTTTTTTATTTTTGAATTGATATTTATATTTTCACCTCGAATGATTAATTGAATTTTACTATTAAACTCTTGTTTCAAACTATTGTAATCACCAAATTTCTTTATTTTTCCATTATTAATAAATCCATAATGAGTGCAAATAGA
>JAUQWR010000805.1 GCA_030835065.1 Candidatus Kapaibacterium sp. | reverse complement strand
CCATCAATTGATTTAGTTTTTTCGACAAAGTATTTGGCTTTGCGTTCAATTAAATTGTCGAGCAAAGTATTATTTATACTTGAATCGGGATTGAGCCAAGTATTGATATTTTCTAATATGGAGTGAAATATTATACCAATATCAGCACCACTTAGCTGCGACTTTTCGCTGAATTGATTTAAATATTGATTGTCGTTGTCGTTTTCGAAACCCAAAAAATATTTTTTAAGGTATTTGTGAGAGTTTGAATGAAAATCGCATGCTTTGCTTGCCGAGAATATTTCGTCTCTGAATTTAATAATCGGCTTGTCTAAAAGCAACATCCTTTCTTTCTTTTGGTATTTTATTGTTTGCTTGCTTGTGTTGAGATTGTTTAAATCCAACAAGATATCGACATTATATCTGATATTTACTGTCCCAATTTTTGAATTGTGTAAATAATCGAGATTGTTGGATATTTCTAAGCTAAAGTTTGTTTCAAATTGTTCCAGATCTGGATAATGATTAGAAAGAAGTTCGAAAATACTGCCTTTTTTTATGCTTTTAGATATAGGAGCAATTTCCTTATTTTTTGATTCACTTTCTTTGAATGTAGCAGAAATAATTAAATAATCTTTTGCTCTGGTGAGAGCAGTATAAACCAGGCGTTTTAATTCAGCTTTGGCAACTAATCCTGATTTGTTTTTACCTAACTTAGTAAGGATATTGTCTTCATAATCATATACTCCAATTTCTTCTTTATAATTGATAGACTTGCATATAACTCCCAATTCCGAATCAATTATTTCTGAGTCTAGATTTCTGGTTCCGGCATTAGAATTATAGAGAATGACAATCGGAAATTCTTTTCCTTTGGAAGAATGAATTGTCATGATATTGACAGCATTTTCACCATTTGAAAAGTTTGCATCACCTTCGCTGGATTCATCTGAAATATCAGAAATGTCTTTAACAAATTCATGAATACCTCGAAAACCTTTTTTCTCATAATTTCTTGCGTAAGCAATGAATTTATCTAAATTTGAAAGAATTTGATCTTTTTTGGTATTATCTACAATTTCAGCATAAATACCACAAGACTCAATAACTTTGATAATCAGCTGTGCCAATGGAATTTTGGTAGAATAGTCTAAAAGTAATCTGAATACATTATATACTTGTTTGAATTTTGCCTGGCTTGAAATTGGAACTCGCTCAGATTCGTTTTCGATCATATACTTGAATTTTTCCCAAAGAGTGGTGTTTGGGGCACTTGCTGCAATTGAGAATAAGTCTCTAATGCTTAAACCAAAAAACATAGATTGTACTGCACCACAAAATGCTAATTCATCAGTAGGATTGCTCAAAAACTTAAGTATATTTGTGATTTCATTTATTTCAGCCGCTTTAAAAAAACCTTTGCTGGAATGCATCAAAAAAGGAATTTCGTTGCTAAGTAATGCGCTAGCAAGCGAATTTGTAGAGGTTTTGGTTCTTACTAATATAGTAATATCGCTATATTTCGGTGATCTAATTCCAAACTTATCCTCAATTTTATATTCACTTTCATCCGATACAACATAGTTGATATAATCAGCTACCATTTTTGCTTCATTTGGAGAATCTTCTTCGTTGACATTTTCCTCAGTTTCTTCTGAAGAATATTCAGTGTCTGACTTGAGTTTTGAAATACTATATAAAAATTTGACAGAGCCGAATTTAGAATTCAGTGAATTATTTTGTACTGATTCACTTTCTATCATTGGTAGATACTTGTCGGTTTCTCTTGCAAATACTAAAGGCTCATAATTTATATCGAACTTAGTTTCTTCGTTCATAAATTCTGAACAAATAAAATTTACGAAGCTGGCAATTACAGGTCTCAGCCTGAAGGAAGCACTCAGGCTTAGTTTGCCTGCGTTTTGTGAATCAGTATTGGGCTTGAGAATTTCTGTTTCAGGATGGTATTGTATAGACTTAGAAATTGAGAATTCGCTTTTAAGCTTTTTTTCTGAAATAAGTTGTTTGTTGAGTTTTTCGATATCAGAAATAGCCTGCATAAATACTCTTACGTCTGCATTACGAAATGCATAAATGCTTTGCTTGCCATCACCAACAATAAAACATTTTGGTTCGTAATCCACTTCGATGCCTGCAAGTCTGGGTATTAGCTTTTTTATTATTTGATATTGAATTGGATTTGTATCCTGAAATTCATCAATAAGTATATGTGAATATGATTTACGAACTTTTGCAGCAATATCTTCATTTTGCAGCAATTCTGCAGTTTTAATAATCATATCATCGAAATCAATCACGTTCATTTCAGATTTTGCTTTATTCGCAGAATCTATTGCATAGGAAATAATTTTATAAATAGTATAAGAAACCATATATAGGTGTTCTAATTGCTTGTCTTCTTTGAATAGATTATCATATTTCTCAAATCCAATCAGATTTTCTTTTTGAGCTTTTGCTTGATTGTTATCTTTTATTTTATGAATAGAATTAAGAGTTGAAGTTCCTTTTACTTTTATTTTGAGAATACTTGAGAGCGAATATATTAAATCAAAGATCTCGACACTTGAATTTGAAGTGCTTAATTTATTTAAAATGATATGAAGATTATTATAAGTATCAATATATTTGGGGTTATCAATAAAATCATCATCAGGATTACTAAAAAAAGAAGCCAAATTTTTTGCATTCTGATTAATGGTTTGGGCTAGTTCTGCTTCTAAATTTTTCTTAAATAAAATAAAACCATCTTCTTCAGAATATAAGTTTTCGATAGAATTCATTACCTCGGCAGATTTCAGTCCTTTAAGAATGATAGCTTTAAGATTTTTCATCTTATCAGCTTTATAATATTGTTTCAAGAAATGAAGAATATCCTCATCTTCAGAATTAAAGAAACTATCAAGAGTATCATCGACAATAGAGTTGACCAAAGACAAAGAATCAGTCTCGTCAATTTCGCCAAAATTAGGAGAGATGCCTGCTTCGAGCGGATATTCTCTCAAAAGATTAAGGCAGAAACTATGTATTGTAGAAATATTAGAATAAGTCATTCTTTGTCTCAAAAGATTTAGTTTTTTGAGGTTATTGATATTGCTTTCATTAATAATCAGATCTTCAATCATTCTCACAGCGCGGGCAGTCATTTCGGAAGCAGCCATTTTAGTGAAAGTAATAGCCAAAACACGTCGTGGGTCTAAATCGACAGAATCATCATTTAGAATCAGATCAATATATCTTGAAATAAGAACACCTGTCTTGCCGGAACCTGCGTTAGCAGTAACAGATATATGTCTATCTCTGCAAAGAGCTAATTTTTGTTCGAATGTGAATTGAAGTGCCATAAAATATCTATATACTTATAATAAACAAAACAAATTTAAACCTTTATTAATTTTGAAGGTTTGTAATAATTAATTAATTTAACAAAAATTTTTTCTAAAATAAAATTAAATTGGACTTTTTATGGCAATTCCTAAGCTATCCAGACTTACATTAGCTATCCTAATCTTTTTTGTAAGTTTGCCAATATTTGCACAAAGTAATTACGAACAAGCCGTTGAGAGAATTACTAAAAACGAAATGCGCGAAGCACTCAATATTACAAATCGGGCGCTTGATGAAAACGAAAACGACGTGAACTTTCTTTATTTGAAATTAATTCTTACAGATTATTTTGGATATAAGAACGAATTTTATGAAACTATAATCAAACTATCAGAATCTAATGCTCCTACAGATAGTTACCTGTTGAGTTCAGTCAAATTTGATTATACGGGTTGGCGAGAATATACCAACGAAAATTGTCTGGAATTGATGAAAAACTACTACGACAAGCCTAATCTAAATCCTACAGTAAGAGCTTATGTACTCGATTATTTAGCTACTAAATATCGCAGAATGAATAAAGTATCCAAATCCAAAGATATGATTAAGGAATTGGGGACTATCACTAAATGGCAGTTTCTGGGTTCATTCGAAAATATTTCTGAAAGTGGATTTGATAAAGATTTTGGAGCTTTGGCTCATCCTGAAAATAATTACAAGTTTGTGAATAAAAACAATGCAGATATTAAGTGGTTTAAACCTGTAATAGCTGAAAATTCTGCCTGGATTAATTTTGATAATAATTTTGTTGTCAATAATTCTATCATGTATGCACAAACATTTATTAATGTTTTGAATGATACTGAATGCCAGCTTAGAATTGGGGTTTCCGGTTCGCTTAAAGCATGGGTCAATGATCAATTAGCATTCCAAGAATCAGATGAAAAAAATAACGGTGTGGACTCATATGTTTCGAAAGTTATTCTTCGCAAAGGTTGGAATCGTGTATTGATTCAAATTGGTTGTTCGGAGATAAGGGACGCCAATTTTTCACTTAGATTTGTAGATAACAAAGGAGTAGTTGTACCGATTACAGAAGTATCGGCAGAGCA